>JBDTSX010000333.1:0-6168 GCA_039930925.1 Acidobacteriota bacterium
GCACGCGAAGTCCCGTCTTCAAACAGCGGCCGCTGCCGCGGTCGAAGAAGGAAGCCATCGATTTGATGATGGAGCAGCCGAACCTCATCAAGCGGCCGATCCTGATCCGCGGCTCAGAGGTGATCTTCGGGTTCGATAAAGAGAAGTACGGGAAGCCATAGGACGACGTCACGGAGGTCGGGCTACGGCCGGAGGCCGAGGATCTGCAGTGAGCGGCACTATTCGCGTCGGCACATCGGGATGGAGTTACCCGGCCGGACACGGCACGTGGAACGGCATCTTCTATCCGGTGCCTCCGGGCCGCCGGTCGCGCGCCGGTGGCGCGTTCGACGAGCTGCGATTCTACGCCGAGCACTTCGACACCGTCGAGATCAACTCGACGTTCTACGGCGTGCCCGCGCCCGGCACCGTCAAAGGATGGGTCGAGCGAACGCCCGCGGACTTCGAGTTCTCGCTGAAGCTGTACCAGAAGTTCACCCACCCGAAGATGTTCGAGAAGGCGACGGGGAAGGACCCGTGGAACCTCGGGCAGAAGGACGTGGACGAGTTCAGGACGGCGATCGATCCGCTTCTCGCCGCCGGCAAGCTCGGCGCACTGCTGGCGCAGTTTCCACAGAGCTTCCGGAATGATCCCGACGCGGTCGGCTACGTCGAGTGGCTGCTGGACCGCTTTCGGGACTACCCGATCGCGCTCGAGCTGCGGCACAAGAGCTGGAGCGATCAGCCGGTCGAGACGCTGAAGCTCCTTGACGCGTTCGGCGCCGCCTGGGCTCAGATCGACGAGCCCAAGTTCCGCTTTTCGATCCGGCAGAACCTGCTGCCGAACGTCCGTACGTTTTATTACCTGCGGCTGCACGGCCGGAACGCCGCCCAGTGGTGGAGCCACGACAAGTCGGAGGATCGGTACAACTATTTATATTCCGCGGACGAGCTCAAGCCGTTCGCCGAGGCGGCGCGGGAAGCCACCCGGGAAGTGAAGAAGGCGTACCTGTATGCGAACAATCACTTCTCCGCGAAATCGGTCGCCAACGCCGCGATCCTCAAGCACGATCTCGGGCAGCCGCTCCCTGGTGTTTATCCACCGGAGTTCGTCGAGCGTTATCCCGACCTGAAAGGGCTCGTCAGGGTGTTGCCGGACCCTTCACGTAAGCCTTCTTGAGGATGTCGGCCACCTGGATTTTGTCCACGACCTCCATCCCCTTGATGACGTGGCCGAACACCGTGAACTTGGGGTCGAGCTCCGGGTGGGCCTTGGTCGTGATGTAGAACTGGCTGTCGGCCAGGGTCGCGTTGCTGCCGGGGTACGCCATCGCGACCGCGCCGCGCAGGTGCCGCCGCTTCTTGGTGATTTCGGACACGCCGATCGGCTTGCCGCTGTTGCCGCGCCCCCAGATGTCCCGCTTCAACATGTTCCGCGTCGCCGGATCCCCGATCTGGACGAGATCGTACTCCGCGCGGTGGAACCGCAGGCCGTTGTAGAAGTTCCGCTGCACCAGGCCGACGATCTGCGCAACGGTCTTCGGCGCCTCTTCGGGGTAGGTCTCGAATTCGACGATCCCCTTCGCCGTCTCGAGCACGATGACCGGCCCCGCACCGGGAGAGGTCTGCGCGAGCATGCCGAACGGCAGCAGCCCGGCGATCAGTGCGGCGGCGATCAGGACCGGCATCCAGGGAGCCGTCCGGCGGTTGGATTTCATGATTTCCCCACTTTCGTCACGCCGATTCTCGGACAGAGATCGGCCACCACACACAGGCCGCACAGCGGATAGACCGGCTTGCACACGTTCTGACCCCACGTCACGAGATACCGGTTGATGATCGGCCACCATGTCCGGTGCGCCACCGCATAGAGCGCATGCTCGGTTTCTTCCGGTGTCCGCGTCGCCACCCAGCCGAGACGATTCGAGATGCGATGGACATGCGTGTCGACGCAGATATTACTCGCGCTGCGGTGCGCCAGGATCAACACGAGATTGGCTGTCTTCCGGCCGACCCCCGGCAGCGTCAGCAACTCCTCCATCGTCGAGGGCACGACGCCGCCATATCGGGACAGGATCTGCTCGCACGTCTGCCTCACATGCACCGCCTTGTGCCTGTAGAAGCTGGCCGGATAGATCAGTTTCTCGATTTCGCTGACGGAGAGGTCCGCCATCGCCGCCGGAGTCCGCGCCACGGCAAAGAGCCGCAGGGAGGCCGCATGGGTGACGGCGTCTTTCGTCTGCGCCGACAACAGCGTGGCGATGAGGACCTGGAATGGGTCGTCCTGCTGATCCCCGGCGATCTTCTCAACGGCCGGCTCGTCGAGGCCGTCGATCGCCAGCGCCAGCCGGCGCATGACCGCGCGAATTCGTCCGCGCGGCACGATTGGCTGCGGGCGCTTCATGCGGACCGGCGAGGTCAGTGGCCGTGCGACTCGCAGTAGCCGCAGTGATTGCACGGTACGCCCGGCTCGATCACGCAGGGCCCGTCCGAGGGGGTCAGCGGATATCGGCCGTGGCTCGCGTGCGCGGCGAAAAACGCCGCCGGCACGTGCACGACCGGCTCGCTGGGCTCCGCGAGCCTGCGCGCCACCGCCTCCCGCACCATCGCCCGGATCATCTCTTCGTTCATACGCCGTCCGTATAATCAACCGCGTCGATGATGCCGATCACGGCAGCGTCCACCGCGGCGGCCTTTTTGCCGAGCGCGTCCCCGGCGGCTTTTCCTTCGATCACGACCAGGACCCGCTCGCCGATCCCCGCCCCGACGGAGTCAATCGCGACCAGCGCGACGCCGCGCGTCTGTCCGTCGAGGGTCAGCGGCTGGACCAGCAGCAGCTTCGCCCCTTCGAGCTTCCGGTTCTTGTGGGTCGATACGACGGTCCCCACGACCCTGCAGATCTGCATGAAATTTAGCGCTTCTCAGGTCTCCACGGTCCGGGCCCTACTCGAGATCCCAGTGATCGACGATCCCGATCACCGCCGCGTCGGCCGGAGGCTCGGCCGGATAGAACGGAAACGCGGCCTCGCGGCCTCGCACGAAGAACACGTGCTCGCCGACCCCGGCGCCGACCGAATCGAGCGCGACCAGCGTGCGCCCGGCCGCCTCGCCCGAGGCGGCGATCGGCTGCAGCACCAGCATCGTGACGCCGGCCAGGTTCGGGTCCTTGATCGTCGAGACGACTTCGCCGATGACGCGCGCGAGCTGCATCCGGCGTCAGCCCTGCTCTTCCTTGACCTGGATGGTGTCGACGATCCCGACGATCGCGGCGTCGACGGGACAGTCTTTCATTCCCGACGCCATCCGCGCCGAGCTGCCGCTGACGATCAGGACCGTTTCACCGAAACCGGCGTCCACGGTATCGACCGCGACGAGGTAATTCCCTTCCGGCTTGCCGTACGGATCGATCGGGCGCGCAATCAGCAGCTTGTTGCTGACCAGGCGTTCGTCCTTCCGGGTGGCGACCACGGTCCCGATGATTTTCGCGACGATCATTTTGCGACGGCGTTCGACTTCCCGATCGGCAGCGCGTCCTCGAGGTTGGCGTGCGGGCGCGGGATCACGTGGACCGACACCAGCTCGCCGACCCGCCTCGCGGCCGCGGCGCCGGCATCGGTGGCGGCCTTGACGGCCGCGACGTCGCCACGGACGATCGCCGTCACGTAGCCGGCGCCGATTTTCTCCCAGCCGACCAGCGTGACTTTCGCGGCCTTGACCATCGCGTCCGCCGCTTCAATCATCGCGACGAGGCCTTTCGTCTCGACCATGCCGAGCGCCTCACCCATGCTGTTGCTCCTTCTTTGCTTCTGTCGCGTCCGGCTTCAGCCGGACCAGACCGGATCCGCGGGAAGGCGGACCCGGACACGGAAATCACTTCAATTGCCTGACGGCGTCTTCGATGAGTGCGGTCAGCTCGCGGTATGTTAATCGAATTTCGGCGTCCCCGCCCGAGGCGTCTCCGCCGGCGTGGCTGGATCCGCCGCGGCCCGAAACCAGCCGCTCCCCCGCCGCCGACTGCGGCGCAAACACCACCTGGCAGTCCGCCGGCTCGTCCCCGGGCGCCGCCGTCGGGTCGTCGCAGATCGGCGCCGGCGCCGCGATCCCGTAGCGACCCCTCAGTCCCTGCAGCCGCATCACTTCCTCGCGCGATAGCAGACGCTCTCCGCCGAGCATCCGCGCCACGAAGCTGATGTTCGCGAAGTGCTCGATCGTCTCCATCTTGTAGTAGGCGCTGAAGAGATCCGCGCCGAGCGTGAGCGCCCCGTGGTTCGCGAGCAGCATGCCGTCGTGCGCCTTCACGTACTTCCGTACCGCCGCCGGCAGCTCCTTGGTCGAGGGCGTGGCGTACTCCGCAATCGGCACGCTGCCGAGCGTCGTCACCACCTCGGCGAGGACGGCCCGGTCGAGCGGAATGCCCGCGACCGCGAACGCCGTCGCGACCGGCGGGTGCGCGTGCACAACCGCCTGGACGTCAGGCCGCTGCCGGTAGACCTCGAGGTGCATCTGCATCTCGGAGGAGGGATTGCGGTCGCCCGCGAGCTTCACGCCCTCCAGATCCGTGATGCACATCATCTCGGGATTCATGAACCCCTTGCAGACGCTCGTCGGGGTCATGAGCAGGCGGCTGGCGTCGAGGCGCACGCTGATGTTGCCGTCGTTCGAGGCCGTGTACCCCCGCGCGTACAGCCGGCGGCCGACCTCGACGATGTCGGCACGGAGCTGGGTTTCTGACGGCATGACCAGGGCTGTGGAGGGGCGGCCTCCCTACGCCCTCCCCCACTGGCGGCGGCATTTCTCCGAGCAGAAGTATTTCACAGACGACCCGCTGCCGGCGGTGAGCGCCTTGCCCGGGACCACGAAGACGCCGCAGACGGGATCTTTCACCAGGCCGACGCTGCGCGGCGGCTCGATCCCGCGGGTATAGCCGGCCCCCTCGAGCATCCCGCGAAACAGCCGCGACAGGGCGCGGACGACCATCGCGATGAGAATCGCCCAGAGCAGCAGCTTAGCCATGGGTCATTCCGGGGCCGCGGGGTTCTTGGGCGCCGGGGTGGCTCCGCCCGGGCCGGCGTGACCGGCGCGCAGTCCGTCCAGCCCTTTCCGGGCCAACGCCGCTTCGGGGCTGTTCGGGGCGACCTCCAGCACGCGCTGCCACGCCTTCTCCGCGCCATCGAGGTCGCTCTTGCCGAATGCGCGCACGATCCCCACGTTCAGCAGCGTCTTCGAGTGTTGCGGATCGATGGCGAGCGAGCGGTCGAACTGCTCGAGCGCGCGGTCCGGCTGATTCGAATAGTAGTACGCGATCCCGAGATCGGTGCTCGCGTTCACGTTCTTCGGATCCACCTTGAGCGCCGCCTCGTACCAGCGCATCGCGTCGTCGTAGCGCTCCCCGTCGAAGTACAGGTTGCCAAGCTGCACTCGCGTCTCGACATCGGAGGGATTCCGCTCCGCCGCGGTCTTCAGGGCGGTGGCGCGTGATTCATCGAACGCGGCCGGCGCCGGCGCGCCAGGAGTCGCCGCCGCCGGAGCGGCCGCGGCAACCGGGGCAGGGACCGCCGGGCGATCCTGCTGGCTCCCGATGATCCAGCCGACCAGGACGCCGAAGAAGATCCCGGCAACGCCGAACACCACGGATTCTTTGTGCATTAGTACAGAGGACTCAGGCCGGTGAAAAAACGCCCCGTGGCAACCCGCGTCGGCAGGACCAGACCGATCCGGCTGACGAGGAACCCTACGGGTGGCATGGTGCGATCATAGCAACGTCCGGCGGAACCAGTCCACCAGGGTGCGCGTCAGGTCCTGATCGCGGTCGAGCATGACCGTGCCATGGCCGGCGCGGCTGAGCACGATCGCCTCCCGGATTCCTCCACCCGCTTTCTTCAGATCGTGCACGGTGCGCGTCGCATATGGATCGTCGTCACTCGACACCAGGAGCGCCGGGCGACCCCCATATTTGCGCATCGCGGCCTCGATCCGCAGCCCGCGATAGTCAAGCGACGGGGAGAGCAGCGCGAGGCTCGCGATCGTCGGGTCGCCGCCCGCCTCGAGCGCCGCCAGGTTCGCGCCCATCGACCCCCCCGCAAGGCCGACGTGCGACTGCTGCACGTCGCTGCGGGAGGCGAGGTACCGTCGCGCGGCGGTGACGTCACGCACCAGCGTCGAGTAGTCCGGCGTCGCGCTGGTGTCGAT
>JBDTSX010000334.1:0-6168 GCA_039930925.1 Acidobacteriota bacterium
ATCGTGCATCCTTACGGCGCGAGCCCCAGGTGGCACGGCCTGTGGATGATGCCGAACGTCTATGCCGGGCAGGCGTGCAAGGGTGGCCGCGGGCTCTTGGTCGTCTCGCCACGGGGAACGCTCTCGCCCGTGGCATTGAAGATCAATGCAAGGCAGAAAGCGATTTTCTGGCGCGCCCTTCAGGCGCCCGCGATCCGCCGTGCGGCCTGCTTTCACGCAACAGCAGAGAGTGAATACGCCGATATTCGCCGGGCCGGATTCCGTCAGCCGATCTGCGTCCTCCCGAACGGCGTTGATGTCCCGGCGTACGAGAAGAGTCCTGAGGATTTGCGCCGGACAGTGCTCTTCCTCGGACGTATCCATCCGATCAAGGGGCTGGACACGCTGCTCAGGGCGTGGAGTCAGCTTGAGCCCGCATTCCCAGCCTGGAAGCTGCAGATCGCCGGCCCGGACAGCCGGGGGCACCTCGAGACGCTCCAGGCATTGAGTTCGAGACTCGGGCTGCAACGGGTTGCGTTTTCGGGTCCGGTGTTTGGAGACCACAAGCTCCGCGCCTATCGCGAGGCCAGTCTATTCGTCCTGCCCAGTCATTCGGAGAACTTCGGCATGGCCGTGGCCGAGGCATTAGCGGCGGGCACGCCGGCCGTGGTTTTAAAGGGGGCACCGTGGGAGGGCTTGAACGCTCGGGGTGCCGGCTGGTGGATCGATGCCGGCGTTGACCCCCTGGCGGCATGTCTCACCGAAGCACTTGCGATGTCTTCCGCTGCGCTGGCCGGCATGGGTCGCGCCGGGCGAGAGTGGATGGTTCGAGACTTCTCATGGCAATCGATCGCCCATCAATGGGCTGCGGTTTACCGGTGGCTCGGCGAAGGCAGCCAGGCGCCCCGCTGCGTGAGGACGGCTTGAACATCTCGGAAGTCGACTCCCGCGAGCGTCCTGCCGTGATGTCAGCCGATACGCTCCGCGGCGGCGTTATCAACGTGTACGGCAGGAAGGTCAGGTAGCGATCCTGGGCACGAGTGGCGACGGGAAAAATCAAGGCGCCCTCGCGGTTGTGATCCTCACCTACAACGAAGAGGTGAACCTCGGCCAGGCACTCGATAGTGTTACCGCGTGGGCGGACGAAACGTTCGTCCTCGACTCCATGAGCACCGATGCCACCGTGGAGATCGCAAGGCGCCACGGCTGCTACGTTGTGGTCCGGAAGTTCGACGACTATGCCAAACAGCGAAACTATGCGCTGGAATCGCTCCCGATCCGGAGCGAATGGGTGCTGTTTCTCGACGCGGACGAGTGGGTACCCGCGGAGCTCAAGCGCGAGATCTCGGAAACGATTGCCGCATCACCAGTCCAGAACGGGTTCTATCTCAACCGGCGGCTGATCTGGATGGGACGCTGGATTCGCCGTGGCTACTATCCGACCTGGATCCTCCGTCTGTTCCGTCACGGGAAGGGTCGCTGCGAGGACCGGGTGATCAACGAGCAGCTGATCGTGGAGGGAGAGATCGGCCGGCTGCGCTGCGACTTCATCCACGAGGACAGGAAAGGTGTGACGGACTGGATCGCGAAGCACAACGGCTACGCCACCAGAGAGGCGCGCGAGTTGATGGCGCGGAGCCCGGAGGCCGGATACCGGGAAGTCGAGGCACGGCTGTTTGGCGCGCAGTCGATCCGCAAGCGCTGGATACGGCTAAACATCTGGAACAGGATGCCGCCGCTGCTTCGGCCCCTGACCTACTTCATCTACCGGTATGTTCTGACCGGCGGATTTCTCGACGGACAGGCGGCGCTCGTCTACCACTTCCTGCACGCTCTCTGGTACCCCCTCCTGATAGATGTCAAATACCTCGAAATGAAGCGCCAGCCGGAAGAACCTTCGGGGGGTGCCTAGTCCGATGTGTGGCATCGCGGGCTTCCAGGGCGCATTCGAGCCTGAGCTGCTGACGCGCATGGGTCTCGCGATCGCCCACCGCGGGCCCGACTCGTCGGGTGAGTGGCGCTCGCCCGCGTCGGGCGTCGGCCTCGCCCATCGGCGCCTGTCGATCATCGACGTCTCCCCACTGGGCCATCAGCCGATGACGGATGCTTCCGGGCAGACGGTGATCGTGTTCAACGGGGAGATCTACAACTTCCGTGAGCTCAGGCGTCAGTTGGAAGACAAGCGGCACTCATTCCGGGGCCACTCGGACACCGAGGTGCTTCTCGCGCTCTACCGCGAGCACGGTGAGGCGATGCTGCCGCTTCTCAACGGTATCTTCGCATTTGCGATCTACGACGGCGCGAGCAAGACCCTGTTCTTGGCGTGCGACGAGATGGCTGTCAAGCCGATTTATTTCAGGGAGGGGCCGGACGGCTTCGTCTTCGCGAGCGAGCTCAAGGCGATGCTCTGTGACCCGGCCCTCAGCCGCTCCCTGGATGTGACGGCCCTGTTCCGGACGCTGGGATTCCTCTGGAGCCCCGGGGGCTCAACACCGCTGAAGGGGGTTTCGCGTGTCGGCCCGGGTGAGGCGCTCCGTGTGAAGGCCGGCCGTGTGGTCCGTCGCTGGACTTGGGCGGCCTCCACCTGGCCGGTTGCGACGCCAGCGCTTGCGGATGCGCCGGACGTGGAGCGGGTCGGTGAAGCGTTTCGGACGGCTGTCCACCGCCAGATGGTCAGCGACGTGCCGGTTGGCGCATTCCTGTCCGGAGGGCTCGATTCGAGCGCGGTGGTCGCGATGGCTCGAGAGGTCGCGCCGCGGATCGAGTGCTTCACGATTGACACTGGCGGAACACGCGACGCCGGTGTGGCTGACGACCTCCCGTACGCGCGGCGTGTGGCCAGCTGCCTCGGCGTCAAACTGCACGAGGTTCGCGTGGATTCCTCACGGATGGCGTCTGACCTGGAGCGAATGGTCTTCCAGCTCGACGAGCCGCTTGCCGACCCGGCACCACTGAACGTCCTCTATATCAGCGAGCTGGCGCGCCTGCACGGGGTGAAAGTGCTTCTGTCCGGCGCGGGGGGCGACGACCTGTTTACAGGCTACCGCCGTCACCGCGCCCTGATGCTGGAGCGCTACTGGTCCTGGCTGCCGGTCGCCGCGCGGTCCGCCATGCGGGGCGGGACCGCATCCCTGGGCCAGCGCCGCGCGTTGGGCCGACGCATGACGAAGTCCTTTGCGCATGCAAACCTGGATTCATCTCAACGCCTGACCGGATACTTCCAGTGGGCCGACACGGCGCGTGTGCGTGGGCTGTTCACGCCTGACCACCAGGAAGCGCTGGCGCGGCAGGAGATGGACGCCCCCCTGCGGGCGCACCTCGTGACGCTTCCGACGGGACTGTCTCGCCTCGAGATGATGCTCGCGCTCGAACAACGATTCTTCCTGACTGACCACAACTTGCTCTACACGGACAAGATGTCCATGGCCGTTGGGGTCGAGGTGCGGGTTCCGTTCCTCGACCGCGATCTCCTGCGAGTCGCCAATGCGCTGCCGGTGCACTTTAAGCAGAGAGGCCGGCAGGGTAAATGAGTTTTGAAGAAACTTATGGAGCCGATCCTGCCGCGCGATGTGATCTATCGAACGAAGACGGGGTTCGGAGCGCCGATCCGGCAATGGCTGCGGCACGAGTTGAGGGAACTGGTCGACGACACCCTGTCTGAAGAGACGCTGCGAAGCCGCCGCCTGTTCGACCCTGCCGCCGTCAGCAGGCTGGTCTCAGACGATCGGGCCGGCCGGGTGGACGCCGCGTACACGATCTTGGGTTTGATGTGCATCGAAATCTGGTGCCGCCAATTCCTGGACGGTCGCCAGGCACACTCTGCTCAGCGTGCAGAATCCCACGCCGCACTCACCGCCTAATATGCAGGCTGCCTCAGGATGTGCTGTGAACGAAGCGACCCGTAACGTCCATGACTTCTGGAATGACGCCTCGTGCGGAGAGGAGTTGTACCTCGCCGAACCGAATAGAGACGGCTACACCGCGCAGATGCGCAAGCGATACGACCTTGAGCCGTACCTCGAGCCCTTTGCACGACCGGAGCAGGCAAGCGGTCTCGACGTGCTGGAGATTGGGGTCGGCCTGGGTGCAGACCACCAGCTATTCGCTCAGGCGGGCGCTCACCTGTCGGGAATCGATCTCACCCAGCGCGCCGTCGATCACGCACGAAGGCGGCTGGCCCTCTTCGGCCTCGGCTCGGACCTTCGCGTCGCAGATGCGCAGTCCCTGCCATTCGGCTCTGACTCCTTCGACATCGTCTATTCCTGGGGGGTACTTCACCATGCGCCAGACACCCCGCGCGCGATTGAGGAAACGTGGCGAGTGCTCCGCCCAGGCGGGCATGCCCGAGTCATGATTTACCACAAGCGTTCACTGGTCGGATACATGCTGTGGCTGCGGTACGCCCTGCTCGCTGGCAGAGCAGGCAGGAGTCTGAGCGACATCTACGGCGACCATCTCGAGAGCCCCGGCACCAAGGCCTACACCATTCCCGAGGCACGCCAGATGTTCAGCCGGTTCAGTGACGTGCGGATCTCGACCGTCCTGACCCACGGTGACCTGCTGGAATCCGATGCCGGGCAGCGCCATCGTGGCTGGCTATTGTCCACAGCAAAGCGGCTATGGCCGCGCCGCTTGCTGCGGCTGCTGTTCTCCGGGCACGGACTCTTCATGTTGATCGACGCGACCAAGTGAACGTCGGCTCCACCGCGTGCGACAAATCCTCCAGAACCTGAAGACCGGCAGCACCGAGCTGGCTGAGATCCCGTGCCCGCGCGCCGGGGCAGGCCAGTTGCTGATCCGCACCACTCGCTCGCTGATCTCCGCCGGCACCGAGCGAATGCTGGTGGACTTCGGCAGGGCCAGCCTGATCGACAAGGCCCGCCAGCAGCCCGACAAGGTCCGCATGGTCCTCGACAAGGTGCGCACCGACGGCCTGCTGCCGACCCTCAGCGCCGTCCGCAACAAGCTCGATCAGCCGCTAGCTCTCGGTTACTGCAACGTCGGCGGGGTCATCGGCCTCGGCGCCGGCGTCACTGGCTATGCCGTCGGCGATCGCGTCGCCTGCAACGGCAAGCATGCCGAAGTGGTGAGCGTGCCGGTCAACCTCTGCGCCCGCATCCCCGCCCGCGTCGGTGACGAAGCCGCCGCCGTCGCCGTCGTCGGCGCGATCGCGCTGCAGGGCATCCGGCTGGCCCAGCCGACGATGGGGGAGTCGGTGGTGGTGACGGGCCTGGGACTGATCGGCCAGCTGGCGGTGCAGCTGCTGCGGGCCCACGGCTGCCGCGTGCTCGGAATCGATCTGGATCCTGCCAGGCTGGAGCTGGCCCGTAGCTTCGGTGCCGAAACCGTCAACCTCGCCGCCGGCGAAAATCCCGCGCTCGCGGCCGAGCGCTTCTCGCGTGGCCATGGCGTCGACGCCGAGATCGTGGCCGCCGCCACCCGCAGCAGCGAGCCGATGCACCAGGCGGCGCTCATGTGCCGCAAACGCGGTCGCATCGTCCTCGTCGGCGTTACCGGACTGGAACTGTCCAGGGACGATTTCTTCAAGAAGGAGCTTACCTTCCAGGTCTCCTGTTCGTATGGACCCGGCCGCTACGATCCGGCCTACGAGGAACAGGGACACGACTATCCGATCGGCTACGTGCGATGGACCGAGCAGCGGAATTTCGAGGCGGTGCTCGACTCGATGGCCGAAGGACGGATCCGGGTTGACCGTTTGATCTCGCACCGGTTCGCGCTTGAGCAGGCCGGCGCCGCCTACAAGGTGGTTGGCGGCAGCGAACCCTCGTTGGGCATTCTGCTCGAATACCCGACCGTGGCGATGAATCCTGACGAGAGCCTGCGCGCATCCCGTGTGGCGCTCACTCCCGGACGCGGTCCGTCGACTGCATCACCAGGGGTCGCGTTCATCGGATCGGGCAACTATGCCAGCGCCGTGCTGATCCCCGCCTTCAAGAAGGCGGGGGCGCGGCTCGTGACCGTCGCATCGAACGCCGGCATCACCGCGGTGCACGCGGGCAGGAAGTACGGATTCCGCGACGCGTCAACGGACTCGGCCGCCGTGCTCGAGGACCAATCGGTAGACGCGGTGGTCATCACGACCCGTCACGATTCCCACGCCGGCCTCGTCTCCCAGGCGCTCGACGCCGGAAAGCACGTCTTCGTCGAAAAGCCTGTCTGCCTGACGCT
>JBDTSX010000335.1:0-6142 GCA_039930925.1 Acidobacteriota bacterium
CCGGTCTTGCTCCGCGCGAATAACGTGACGACATCGTTGTAGATCTTCGGGACCGGCAGCGAGTGCTCCACGGTGGTGTGTCCGTCGAGCACCATGGTCTCGTTGAAGTAGAGGAGCGAGCCGCCTTCCGGGACGACCTCCATCTGCAGCTCACGCGCCGCCTTGACGATCATCTGCCGCGCGTCCCGCCGCTGCTGGTTGTAGCTCTTCACCGAGAATGCGCCCATCGCCTTTTGCCGTCGCAGGTGCGAGAGCGCATCCTCGTAGGTGTCGATGACCGCCTTGTACGGCGTCTCCGCGCCATAGAGAATCGTGCCGGTCGAGAACAGGCGCGGCCCGATCTTGAGGCCGCTGCGAATCAGCTCGGCGTTGCTGAAGACGGTCTCGCTGTCGTTCGACGGATCGTGGGTCGTGGTCACGCCGAACGCGAGATTTGCCGCGAACGGCCAGAAGCTCTGCGCCAGGATGCCGTCCCCCTCGCCCCCGACATGCCCGTGGACGTCGACGATGCCCGGCATGATGGTCTTGCCCGACGCATCGATGCGCAGCGCGCCTGACGGCACCCGGACCGAGGACGATGGGCCGATCGCCGAGATCCGATTGCCTTCGACGACGATGGTACCGTTCTCGATTACGCCCGAATCCGGCTGATTGCCGGCCCCGCGGCGTGGGCCGTTCGCGGCGCCGTCAACACGTCCTCCGGCCGGCGCGGCGGCGGACGTGATCAGCCGCGCGCCGACGAACGCAATCGCGCCGTCTGGCACATCGCTCTTGACGGTGAAGCCGATCGGGACACCCTTCTCCTCCGGCGGGTCGGGCTTTTCCAACCCCTTCTCGAGGAAGCTGAACGTATGCGTCAGATCCCTGGAGAACAGCTCGGGGCCGAGCGCCCAGTAGACCTTGCTGCTGTCGCGCGACCAGTGCAGGTAGTAGCCGGTGTCCCGCGAGATGCGCGCCACCGGGTAGGCGCTCGCCGACCCGCTGAAGTCAACCGGGCGGCCGGTGTGCGTGAACGGCGCAACATAGGCGTGCCATCGCTCGGCAAAGGCCACCCATTTCCCATCCGGGGAGGGCACGATCTGCGTCGCATTGTCCGATTGGAAGTGGACCACCTCGTCGCTCCCTGATGGCGAGGCCGCCGGATCACCGATCGCCACGCTAATCAGGACCGCCTTGCCGGCGCGCGAATCGCTGACGTAAATCCGCTTGCCGGTCCGATCGAACATCGGCTGCGATCCGCTCTCGCGCACCAGCCGCGGGGCCGCGGAGCCGTCCGCCGGTACGATGTAAATCCCGTTGACGCCGTCGTAGAGGCGGCCGCGCGCCACGTCACCGCCGGCGTTGCGGAACACGATCGTCTTGCCGTCGGGCGAGAACGCCGGCTCGATATAGTGGCCCGGGGTCGTCACGACGTCGCGCCCGCCAGTGCCGTCCGGTTTGACGACGCGGACGCGCCCGTAGGCTGCGTCGGACCAGGTGGTATAGACCAGCCACTGGCCGTCAGGCGACCACTCCGGGTCGAACTCGAACACGTCAGCGGGGTCGCGGACAGCCTGCGGCGACGCGCCGGTGGCCGTGCGACTGACGGTGACGCGGTGCGGCTCGGGGCCGGAGATCTCTTTCACATAGATGTGCCCGAGCGCGCCGTACGCGACCTGCCGTCCGTCAGGCGAGGTGGCGACATCCCGCAGCATCTTGACCGCGAAATCCGGCGTGAAGACTTTCTGTGGAAAGCGCACCGCCTCGTTGATCGTCTGCTCGATGTGCGCCGTGAAAGGAATCACCTGGCCCTGCGCGGACGCCACGTCGACGCGCCAGATCTTTCCCTCGCCCCAGATGACGATCGCCTTGCTGTCCGGCGTCCAGGCGTACTGCGCATACACGCCGAGCACGGCCCACGCTTCCTGGAGGTCCTTGTCGAGATGATCGAACACGGAACGATCGCGGCCGCTCTCGAGGTCCCGCACGAAGAGCTGGCTGCCCAGCCGCACGCGCCGGACGTAGGCGAGCGACTTCCCGTCGGGCGACGGACGAGGCGCCACCGAGCCGCCCTGCACCGACACGATCGGCCGCTCGCGCCCGCTCGCCAGGTCACGGCGGATGATCGCGTAGATGGTTCCGTTCGGGTCCTTGTTGTACTCGAACTGTTGCCCCGGTGTGACGTCCTTGCTGTAGTAGAGGGCCGCGCCGTCCGGTGAAATCGCCGGCTCCCCCGCATCCTTCTGGAAGCCGTTCTTCTCCGTGACCTGCAGGCCCTCGGATCCGCTCGCGTGGAACATCCAGATCTCGCCGGCCCCGAGCGAACGCTGCGCGACGAAGTGACGGCGCGCGAAGATATAGCTGCCGTCCGACGACCAGGTCGGACTGTTGATGAACCACTTCCGTTCCTTCGAGATCTGCTTCGCGTTCTTTCCGTCCGCGTCGATGGTCCAGATGTTCCAGAGGCCATCGCGGTCCGAGGAGAACGTGATGCGGCGGCCGTCCGGGCTGAAGCGCGGCTGCATGTCGAAGGCGGGACCGGTGGTCAGGCGCTCAGCCGCGGCCCCCCCGCCCTCGATTGGCATGACATACAGGTCGCCGAGCAGATCGAAGACCACGCGGCGTCCGTCAGGGCTGACGTCCACGTTCATCCACGTGCCCTCGGACGTGTCGAACGCCAGCTTCGTCGTCGGTCCCAGGTCCGCGGCAACATCCCACTTCTTGTCGGCGGGCGGCTGCTGCGCATGCGTGGCGGGGTGGCCGAGCGTAACGAGAGCGAGGAAGCTCACGGCGAGAATGCTGAAGCGTCTCATGTCACCTTTCACAACGCCGCGCATGGAATGGCAGGCGGCCGCCGTGCGGATGCCGAACGACCGTTCCGAATGCGCGGGAAATGCCTGAACAGAAGCAACGAAGTATCCGGCCGACGCTACAGGGCCGGCGCCGGAGAGTGACGAAGCGGCCCGCCAACGTGATCGCTCCCCGGCAGAACGTGACCGACCGTGGTGCGGCTGTTCACGACATCACGGCTCGTTGTCCAGGCTCCGCCACAAGTACCAGGACGCGATCGATCGGTAGGGACGCCACGCTTCACCGATCTTTCGGATGCGGTCCGCGGTCGGCTTTTTCCGCAGCCGGTAGGCTCTCCGGACGGCATTCACGATGCCGAGATCGTCCACGGGCAGCACGTCTGGCCGGTGCAGCCGGAACATCAGGAACATCTCGGCGGACCAGCGTCCGATCCCCTTGACCTGCGTCAGCGCGGCAATCACCTCGTCGTCGCTCATTGCGTCGAGCGACTCGAGCGGCAGCGCTCCGCTCAGCACTTTTTCAGACAGGTCTCGGAAGTACGCCCCTTTTTGCCGGCTCATGCCAACAGCGCGCAACTGCTCGTCGGTCACCGCCGTCAGGCCCTCGGCCGTGAGTCCGCTGGGCATCAAGGCGGCGAGGCGCCCAAAGATCGTCGCGGCTGCTTTTGTGGAGAGTTGCTGCCCGGTGATCGCGCGAACGAGCGCGGTGAAATGATCGGCGCGCTGCGCGGCGGCCAGGCCGCAGGGCCCGTGTTTCTTGATCAAGGCGGCGAGCACAGGGTCGCGGCGCAACAGCAACCGTCTGGCTCGCGCGTAGTCGTCAGGTGTCACGCGCGTCGATCATACAGCCGAGCGGTAGTTCTTTCGGACCGGAGCGAAGGACAGGGGTATTCTTCCGCCTTCAGGCGGAAGTGAGGGTGTGGTAGTGAATCAGTGAGGAAAGCACACTCGAGCGTCGTGAGTTCGAAATGAAGCGATCCACACGGAGAAGCGGAAGACGGATGTCCGTCAGGAAACCAGCCGCCTGCTGCGCCAGCTCCGAACCTCCGTTCCCCGTGTCAGATCCTGTCGCCGCGCCGCTATTCCACGCGAGAGCCGGGCGTATCGGAACCGGAAGGATTGTGCTGTTCCGAATCCCCCGGGCCGGTGCCCATCTGTTCGCGCCGTCGCTGGTGGCTCGCAATGCCCCCCTTGCGTCCCGCGTCACGCGCTTCCTCGCTCGTCCACTCGTGCGCGGTGCCCTTCTGGTGAGCAGCTTTCCCGCCCTTACTCGCTATGTCGCGCTGCTTGGCGCGATCCATGGACGCAAATCCGCGATCTTCCTTGGCCACGTTAACCTCCCGCCCCGCCCGTGGGGCTAATTTTGTTCCGATTCGTAGTCTTGCCCCGAGCCCATCTTGTGCAACCACGGTGCCATTGATGAGGGTATAAAGTCGCGGAAACCGTTGCAACGGTGCGGCTTACCAGCGGACACCGGCGTGGCAATAACCGGGAAAGAATTGCCGTACCAAAGGACGCTCGGACCAGTCGGAAGGTTGCAGGGCCGAAAGGCTCCCATTCTGGGCCTCAAACGGACCCATCTTGGCAAAATGAGCCGTCCCAAGCCTGATCCTGGAGTGTTTGGTTCGCCATCTGTAGGGTAGTAAATAGTGTAATTAATTCGGTACGAAGCCGGCCGCGTGGGTGGTCCTGGCCACCGCCCTGGCGCGACCGATGAGCTCGAGAACCTCGAACAAGCCGGGGCTCACTGCCCTCCCCGTGACCGCCACGCGCGTCGCGTGAATCAGCGCGGCGGCCTTCAGACTCTGGGTCTCGGCCAGGCCCCGCACGGCACTCTCAATGCCTTCCTTCGTGTATGGCTCCAGCGCCGCAAGAGTCTGCGGGAGCAATCCTAGCGCTCCGCGAACCTGCGGAGTGAGGTGCTTCGAAACCGCCGCTGGATCGTAGTCAACCGCGTCCAGCAGAAAGGGGCGCAGCTCCTCGACGAATTGACCCAGCCGCCGGATGCGCGGTCTGACAAGATCCAGTACGCGCAGGAACCAGTCGCGCTGCGCCGACTCGAGCTCCATTCTCCACAGGCCGGCCTCCCGCAGAATCGGCTCCAGTCGTCTCGCCAGGTCGTCGAGCGGGATCCGACCGATGTGCTGCTGGTTGAACCAGTCCAGCTTATCAGGATTGAAGATCGCGTTGCCGCCGCTGATCCCTTCGAGCGTGAACGCCCCAACCAGCTCCTCGCGGTAGAACAGCTCCCGATCGTCCCCGGGCGACCAGCCAAGGAGCGACAGGAAATTCACCATCGCCTCCGGCAGGTAGCCGAGGCGGTGATACTCCATCACCGACGTCGCGCCGTGCCGCTTGCTCAGGCGCTTCCGATCCGGACCCAGAATCAGGGGCACATGCGCGAATTGCGGCGGCTCGATTCCGAAGGCGCGGTAGAGAAGGACCTGCTTGGGGGTGTTCGAGACGTGATCGTCGCCGCGGACGACGTGAGTGATCGCCATGTCGATGTCGTCCACGACGACGGACGCGTGGTAGGTCGGCTGTCCATCCGACCGCAGGATGACGAAGTCCTCGATGTTGGCGTTCTCGAACCCGATCGGCCCGTGCACCAGGTCCGCGAACGTCGTCCGTCCGGCAGGCACCTTGAAGCGGACGGCGCGGGGCGTGCCGGCGGCTTGGTGAGCGGCGATCTCGTCAGGAGAGAGCCTGCAGCAAGTGCGGTCGTACACCCACCCACCGCCGAGGGCTTCCGCCGCTTGACGCTTCTGTTGCAGGGCGTCCGTGCTGCAGTAGCAATAGTACGCCTGCCCGCCCGCGACGAGGCGTTCCACCATGGCGCGGTGCCGCTCGACGCGCTCCGACTGGAAATACGGCGCGTGCGGGCCGCCGACGTCCGGCCCTTCATCCCAGTCAAGCCCCAGCCATCGCAGTCCCTCGACGATGCCGGCGACCATCTCCCAGGAGGAGCGGCCGGTGTCGGTGTCCTCGATGCGCAGTACGAACGTGCCGCCGTGGCGCCGCGCGTAGAGCCAGTTGAAGAGCGCCGTGCGAGCGCCGCCGATGTGCAGGTATCCGGTCGGCGACGGAGCAAAACGGACACGGATCATCCCTGTATTGTAGGCCGCGCCGGCGCCGACATTCGGCGCCGCATCCCGGTTTGACCGGACTCGCCTGTTGGCAGCCGCCTAAAAGACTTCGCCGAAGTAGGACCAGAACTTCTCGCGTGTTTTTTCGAGCAGCGAGCGATGCCGCCACGTGGCCTGCTCCAGGCGCGTCGAAGAGCGCAGATCCATCTCGGCGTCGTCGAGCACGCGCCGCGCGAGATCGTGACTGGTCACGCTGATATTGAGCTC
>JBDTSX010000336.1:0-6132 GCA_039930925.1 Acidobacteriota bacterium
AACCGGGAGCGATGTGAATGGTGGCGCGCGGCTGCGCCGACGCCACGTTCACGCCGCACCCCAGCTCGGTTCCAAAATCCCTTGGGGAGGGCTGCCGCGCGGTGGCGACCTGCGCGGAAGCGCCTGCGGGCGCCAGCGCCGCACCGGCGAGGAGGACGGCAACGCGGGTCGACGCACGCAGTCTCTTGGTGTTCATGGCGACATGCTCCCGTTCTTGGCTTTCTTGGTCTGCTCGTCCTTGAGCGTAACGGCCAGTTTCCTGGCCTCTTCGAGATACTCGCTCTGCTCGAACTCCGCGGCGAGCCGATCGAGGTAGGGGAGCGCTTCGGCTGGACGCTGGACCTTGATCAGGGCCTGCGCCAAAAAGAAATAGACCGCATCGCGACGGGTGTACTCGGGATCCTCCTTGAGGATCGCGTTGAACCGATCGATGGCGGCCGGCGGAAACCTTCCCGTCTTCAGGTAGAAGTAGGCGACGCGATAGTTCGCGTCGCTGAGCCGATCGTGGGCCTCGCGCAGGCGCCCGCGCACCTCGGCCAGCAAATCGCTGCAGCCGGTGATAATCACGCTCGTTCCGCAGGCGACCGGGTATTTCTGCACGAACAGCGACAACTCGGCGATCGCCTCACGGGTTTCGGTCTGGTCGCGCTCGGGCCCGTGCATTTCGTAGAAATGCGCCATCCCCAGCTTGAACTGCGCGTAGTCGGCGCGCCGGTGGGTGGGATAGAACGACAGGAACTCGCGGTACTCGTTCACCGCGAGCACGCGCGATTCAGCCGATCCTTCGCCCAGATAGGTGTCGCCCATGCCCAGCTTCGCATCGGCGCGGTACGAGCTCTGCGGATAACTGTCCATCAGCTGGCGGAAGTATTCGCGGGAGGTCAGCCAGTGCTTCTGGTTCAGCTGGTCCGATCCGCGCTCCCAGAGGAACTTGTCCGGCTCCAGCGTGCCGACCGGCGGTTTCTTCGGGCCGCTGGCGCATGCGGCCGAGCACGCGAGGACCAGCGCCAGCAGGGTGCGCGTCACGGTGCGGCCGCTGCGCGGCGCACGCGCCGCGGGAAAGCCATCGGGGAACGACAGCGCCGCCGTCATGGCTGCGCGGGTGTGGTCGACAACCATCGATACTCCGCTTCAATGCCTTCTTCAAGAGACACGGTGGGCGCAAAACCCAGATCCGCCTTGGCCAGCCCCGTGTCCGCGTAGGTGTCCCGCATGTCCCCCTTTTGCGCCGGCTCGCGGCGCACATCGAGAGACCGCCCGGCCAGCCGGCCGATGATGTCCAGCACGTCATTGACCGTGACCCGCGAGCCGCCGCCGATGTTGTAGGCCCGGCCCGGCACGCCGCGATCGCCGGCCGCGAGCGTGGCGGCCACGGCATCGGCCACGAACGTGAAATCGCGCGTCTGTTCGCCGTCGCCGTAGAGCGTGATCGGCCGGCCCTCGAGCGCCGCGCGAATGAAGCGGTGGAACGCCATGTCGGGCCGCTGCCGCGGTCCGTACACCGTGAAATACCGGACCGAGGTCGCCGGCACGCCATGGTTCACGGAGTACAGGTGGCACAGCTGCTCGGCGGCGAGCTTGGTCACGCCGTACGGGGAGACCGGCTGCGGCAGCGCGTCCTCGCGCATCGGGATGCTGACGTTGTCGCCGTAGAGCGACGAGCTCGACGCGTATACAAACCGATGCAGCGGCTGGCCGACGCAGGCCTCGAGCAGCTGCTGGGACGCGTCAACGTTGTTCTCGGTGTAGATCCGGAAGTCCTGTCCCCAGCTCATTCGGACGCCCGCCTGCGCCGCCAGGTGGAAGACGTGCGTCACGCCATCGAGGAGCGCCGGCAGATCGGCGTCCTGGATGCGCGCCTCGACGAAGTGAAATCCCTCGCGGCCGAGGTTCTGGGCGAGGTTCGATTCCTTGATCGGCCGCGGGTAGTAATCCGTGAAGCAGTCGAGCCCGATCACCTCCGCCCGGCGATCGAGCAGCGCCCCGGTCAGATGCGACCCGATGAACCCGGCGGCGCCGGTCACCAGCGCCTTCATGCGAACACCTGAAGCACCCGCGCCGGCAGGCGGCACGGCTTGCCCATCGGATCCACTGCCGCGTGGACGGTGCGCCCGGATGCGGCCAGCGTCTGGTCTTCGCGCCGGACGACTCGGTAGTTGAATTCCATCCGCACTGGAGACAGCATCCGCCCTTCGGTCCTCACTTCCACTTCATCGTCATACCGCACCGGGCGGCGATAGGCGCACGCCGCGTCGATCACCGGCAGCGACACGCCCGCCTGTTCCATGTCCCGGTAACTCCAGCCGAGCGATCGCAGGAGGTCGGCGCGCCCAACCTCGAACCACACGAAATAATTGGCGTAGTACACGACGCCCATTTTGTCCGTCTCCGCATACCGAACCCGCAGCAGGGAGACCGACGAGGGCGCGGCGCTCGAGGCCACGTCAGCCGTCACACCTCGACCCCCGGCGCCGCCGCCGCGCGCAGCTCGCGAGTCGCTCGCTCGGGGTCAGCGGTGCCGAAGATGGCGCTGCCCGCAACCAGGATGTCGGCGCCGGCCCTGACAATCTGCGCGGCGTTGCGACTGTCCACCCCGCCGTCCACTTCGATCGGCGCCAGGCTGCCGCGGCGATCGAGCAGGGCACGGATGGCCCGGATCTTAGACTCGCTGCGGGGAATGAAGGTCTGGCCGCCGAACCCGGGGTTCACCGACATCACCAGCACATGGTCGAGGTCCCCGGCGATTTCTTCGAGCGCGCCGACCGGGGTGGCCGGATTGATCGCCACGCCTGCCCTGGCCCCGAGGCTCTTGATGAGATGCACGGTGCGGTGCAGGTGGGCGACCGCCTCGACATGAACCGAAATCATCGCCGCGCCGGCTTCCACGAACGCCGGAATGAAGCGGTCGGGATCCTCGATCATCAGGTGCACGTCGAGCGGCACCGTGGCCACTTTCGCGATCGACTTCACCACCGGCGGCCCCATCGTCAAATTCGGCACGAAATGCCCGTCCATGATGTCCACGTGCAACAGATCCGCGCCGCCGCGCTCCGCCGCCGCGATCTGCGCGCCCAGGTTCGCGAAGTCGGCGGAGAGAATCGAGGGCGCGATCAGGACGGTCACCGGCTGACCTCGAGCGAGACGGGCTCGCCGGGAGCAATCTGGAAGCCCGCCTGCGGATTCTGGCGAATGACGATCCCGGCGGGAACGCCAGGGTAGGGGTGATCGCCGACGACCGCCACCCGGAAACCCCGCACGCGCAGCACATCCGCCGAACGGTCACCGTTGACGCCGATCAGGTCTGGCATCACGTAGGTGGCGCCGCGCTCTCCTCGATTGATCAACAGCGCCACGCGCGGCGCGCGGCTCTTGGCGGGGGGCGTCTGCGCCACGATCGCGTCGGACGGATACTCGGAGGAGCGAATTTCCGAAACGCCGGCGAGCTCGAGACCGTCCTGTTGCATGCGGAGCTGCGCGGTGCGTTCGGATTCCCCCTGAAGGTTCGGCACGATCATCGCCCGCGGCCCCGAGCTGACCCAGACTTTGACGCTGCGCTGCCGTCTCGTGGCAACACCAGCCTGGGGATCCTGCGCGAGAATCAGCCCGGTGGGCACCTTGGGATCGACGCGCCGCGTTTCCTCGATCTTCAGGTTCAAACCGAAGTCGAAGAGCACGGCAGTGGCGTCGTTGACGGTTTTTCCCGCGAGCTGGGGCACCACGACCTCGCGCGTCTTCAGCGCCACGCGCATCGCGGCGGCAGTAAAGAGCACATAGGTGAGGAGCAGGGCGCCGCCAAGCAGGAGCAGCTTGCCTGCGCCCCACACGCGGGTCTTCAGTGCCATGAACCTGTAAAGTTTAGCGCAAGTCCTTAGTTTTCACCAGCATGGCGGCAAAGAACGGCTCGAGCCGGTCCCGGAAAGGGAAGCTGCGGAAGTGCCCGGCCGGAGTCCGGAAGCGGTCGAGATCGGGGGGCAGCTGGACCGGACGCGATGCAAAATCGTCGCGATCGGCAAGGAACCTTGCCACGACCTCCTCGTTCTCCTCCGGTTCGCTCGAGCAGGTTGCGTAGATGAGCCGCCCGCCCGGCTGAATGACTGCCGCGGCCTGTCGCAGCATGGTCAGTTGGGTCGCGGCCAGCGACTCCAGCGACCCCTCGGATCGCCGCCAGCGGATTTCGGGATCGCGCCGCACCGTGCCAAGGCCCGAACAGGGCGCATCGAGCAGCACGCAGTCGAACGAGCCGCCAAACGGCAGCGCGCCGGCGGCATCCGCCTGCACGACCCTGACGCTGGTGGCCCCCGCGGCCGCGACGGCATGGGCGAGCAGGTCCACCCTCCGTCCGCGGACGTCAGTGGCGACGATCACGCCGCGGTTTTCCATCGCGGCGGCCATCGCGGTGGTCTTTCCACCGGGGGACGCGCATGCGTCGAGCACGCGCTCGCCGGGCGTGACCCCGGTCAGCAACGCGACGAGTTGGGAGGACTCGTCCTGCACGATGAAAACGCCCGCCGACGCGAGCGGCGTCAGCAGCGGGTTGCCAGAACGGACCACCAGACCGTTCGGCGCAAATCGCGCCGGCTCGGTTTCGACCCCGGCGGCCGCGAGCGCCGCAGCCAGCGCTTCGCGGGTCGTGCGCAGGCTGTTGGTCCGAAGGGTCAGTGCCGCCGGCTGATTGTTGAAGAGGGTCCAGGCCTCGGCCGCCTCGAAGCCATAGCGGTCCAGCCATCGGGCGGCCAGCCACTCCGGGTGGGACAAAGTGCTCGACAGATACGCCAGCGAGGCCGCTCGGTCCGCCGCGGGGTTCCCCGGTCGGGCGGGAAGAGGAAGCCGGCGCCGCTCGCGGCTGATCCGGCGAAGCACCGCGTTGACCAGCCCCGCCGCGCTCTTCTTGCCCTCTTTGCGGACCAGGTTCACGGCGTCGTTCACCGCCGCCGAAGCCGGCACGCGATCGAGGTGGAGGAGTTGAAACGCGGTCATCCGGAGGACGTCGAGCACTTCCGGGTCCAGCTTCGACGCCGCTCGTCCTGAGAAGGCGGAGATGACGACGTCGAATGCGCCCTGCCAGCGGAGCGTGCCGGTGGCAATCTCCCCGGCGAGCGCACGATCGCGCTCGTCGTCCAGCCGGGGACGCACCTTCGCGAGTGCCGCCGGAAGATCGGAGCGGCCGCTGTTGACCGCGCGAAGGACCTCGTACGCGGCGATCCGCGCCGCGGCGATCATGACGGTCCGAGTCGCGTGCCCGGTTCGATCCTGCGCCCGCTCAGGAACTCGCGCGCGGTCATCGTCCGCCGCCCCTCCGGCTGGATCTGCAGCACGCGGACGATCTGCCCATCGCCGGCGAGGACGGACAGGCATCCCTCATCACTCATCACTAATCCCGCATCCCTGATCCTGGATCCCTGATCCTCGGATCGCGAATCCTCGAATCGCGAATCCTCAGATCTCGAATCCTCGGATCTCGAAGCCTCGGATCCCGGGCCCCGGATCCCGGACCCCGGAAGCCCGTCCACCCCGGTGCGGTGTATCAGGCAGCGCGTTCCCGCGAGGGTCGTGGACGCCAACGGCCAGGGCTGCAGGCCTCGGACCTGATTGTGGATCCGCCCCGCGGGCAGCGACCAGTCGATCGGACTTTCCGCCTTTTCGACCTTGGGTGCATACGTCGCCTGCGCATCGTCCTGCGGCGTCTCGACGATTTCGCCGCGCATCATGCCGCGCACCACGTCGAGCAGCAGCGAGGCGCCGAGGCGCGCGAGCGTCCGCTCGATCTCGAGGCTGGTGTCGTCCGGGCCGATCGCGGTGGAGACTTTCGCGAGCATCGCCCCGGCATCGAGCTCCTGGACCACCCGCATGATCGTGACGCCGGTCTCGGTGTCGCCGGCGATCACGGCCCGGTGCACGGGCGCGGCCCCGCGATATTTCGGCAGCAGCGAACCGTGCACGTTGATCATCCCGAGCGGCGGCAGGCGGAGCAGTGGGTCGGGCAGGATCCGGCCGTACGCGGCGACGACCCCGAGGTCAGGATGGAGCGCCCCCAGAGCCGCAAGGAATCCCTCGTCGCGCAGCTTGGTCGGCTGCAGCACCGGAATCCCGCACAACGTCGCGAGCGTCTTGGTGGGAGTCGCGGCAACGCGG
>JBDTSX010000337.1:0-6103 GCA_039930925.1 Acidobacteriota bacterium
CCGGTCTCGAACATCTGCAGCTCGGTCGACTGCTCCTCGAGCGACGGGGCCTTGCGGTGAATCGACCAGCGTTCCGCCGATTCGACCGGACGATCGGGAAAGTCGACCGGCTCGCCGAGCACGTTCATGACCCGGCCGAGCGTCGCGGCGCCCACCGGCATCGTGATCGGCTCGCCCGTGTCAATCGCCTCCATGCCCCGCTGCATGCCGTCGGTCGGCTTCATCGCGACCGTGCGCACGCGATTCTCGCCCAGGTGCTGCTCGACTTCGACGATGACGTCGATCGCCTGACCGCTCTTCCCCTCGGACTTGATGCGGACGGCATTGAAGATCTCCGGGAGCTGGCCGCCGGGGAACTCGATGTCCACGACCGGACCAATGACCTGGACGACCCGGCCGACTTTCTGCGCTGCTGGTGCTTCGGTTGCCATATCTGCCCTGTGCTTTCCCTGTGCGATTCGTGTCGCGTCCGGCTTCCGCCGGACCGTGCAATTCCTGTCGATTCCCGAGCAGTGTCCGGCTTTCGCCGAACCGTGCTCCCCGGTAGCGTCCAGCTTTAGCCGACCGTGATCCCGGTAGCGTCCGGCTTTAGCCGGACGGCGCGAGGAACTCGTCCCTACAGTGCCTGCGCTCCAGAGACCACTTCGATGATCTCGCGCGTGATCGCCGCCTGCCTCACTTTGTTCATGTACAGCGTCAGCGCTTCGATCATCTCGCCGGAGTTGCGGGTGGCCGCATCCATCGCGGTCATCTGCGCCGCGTAGAACGCCGCGTTCGATTCGAGGAGCGCGCGATACACCTGGACCTCGACGTAGTTGGGCAGCAGGTGCTTGAACAGCTCCTCCGGCGCCGGCTCGTACAGATAGTCGATTTCCGGTACAGCCGCGCCGCTTGGCCCGGCCGGGGTCTCGGCGGACACGGTGATCGCCGCCCGCGGGATCGGCAGCAGCTGCTCGACCACCACGTTCTGCGTCATCACCGACTTGAACTCGTTGTAGGCGAGATGCACGCTGTCCACGTCGCCGCTGACGAACGCCTTGATGGCGGCGTCGGAGATCGCCTTCGCGTGAGCGAACCCGAGCTGCGCGAACAGGTTCACCTGCTCGTGGAGGATTGGGAAACCCCGCCTCGAAAAGAAATCGCGCCCGCGTCGTCCGATCAGCGCGAGCGCCGCCTGCCGCCGTACGTCGCCGGTGATGAAGTTGCCGGCGGCCTTGATCACGTTGGTGTTGAAGCTGCCGCACAGCCCGCGATCCGCGGTGACGACGATCAGCAGCGCGCGGCCGTCCGCACGCGGCACATCGCGCTCGTCGAGCAGCGGGTGCGCCGACGAATCCACCCGCGACGCGAGGCTGTTCAGCACGCGCCGCATCTGCGCTGCGTACGGCCGCGCCTGCTGAATCCGCTCCTGCGCGCGGCGCAGCCGCGACGCCGCGACCATCTTCATCGCCTTGGTGATCTGCTGCGTCGATTTGACGGCGCGCACCCGGCGGCGAATGTCCAATAGTGAAGGCATTTAATCGTTCCGTGTCGGGATCCGGGATCCGGGATCCGGGGCCCTACGCCGCCGCGGTTTTCCGGGCCGCCGCAAACGCGTCGCCAAACTCTTTCAAGGTCTGGCCGAGGTCCGCCTTGATCGCATCGTCGATCTGCTTCTTCTCCGCGAGCGACGACAGGAGCTGCGGCTTGCGCGTGTCGAGGAACCGGTAGAGCTCGTTCTCGTACGCGAAGACGTCATCGATCGCGACCGCATCGAGAAACCCGTTCGTTGCCGCGTAGATGATGATGACCTGCTTTTCGACCGGCAGCGGCTGATACTGCGGCTGCTTCAGCACCTCGACCAGACGGCGGCCGCGGTTCAACTGGCTGAGCGTCTGCTTGTCGAGGTCGCTGCCGAACTGCGCGAACGCGGCCAGCTCGCGGTACTGCGCGAGATCCAGCCGCAGCGAGCCGGCCACCTGGCGCATCGCCTTGACCTGCGCGGAGCCGCCGACGCGCGACACCGAGTTGCCGACGTTGATCGCCGGCCGCACGCCCTGGTGGAACAGGTCGCTCTCCAGGAAAATCTGTCCGTCGGTGATCGAGATGACGTTGGTCGGGATGTACGCCGACAGGTCGCCGGCCTGCGTCTCGATGATCGGCAGCGCCGTCAGGGAGCCGCCGCCGAGCTCGGTCTTCAGCTTCGCCGCGCGCTCGAGCAACCGGGAGTGCAGATAGAAGACGTCCCCCGGGTAGGCCTCGCGCCCGGGCGGGCGCCGCAGCAGCAGCGAGATTTCGCGATACGCCTGCGCGTGCTTCGAGAGGTCGTCGTAGACACAGAGCGCATGGCGCCCGCTGTCGCGGAAGTACTCGCCCATCGTGCACGCCGAGTAGGGGCTGATGTAGAGCAGCGGCGCCGGGTCGGACGCGCCCGCCGCGACCACGATGGTGTACTCCATCGCGCCCGCCTCGTCGAGAATCCGCACCACCTGCGCGATCGTGGACTGCTTCTGTCCAATCGCGCTGTAGATGCAGATGACGTCCTTGCCCTTCTGGTTGATGATCGCGTCCACCGCCACGGCGGTCTTGCCGGTCTGGCGGTCCCCGATGATCAACTCGCGCTGTCCACGGCCGATCGGCACCATCGCGTCGATCGCCTTCAGCCCGGTCTGCATCGGCTCCTTGACCGGCATGCGATCGACGACGCCCGGCGCGATCCGCTCGATCGGCATGAACTGCTTCGAGAGGATCGGGCCCTTGCCGTCAATCGGCTGCCCGAGCGCATTGACGACCCGGCCGATCAGTTCCTCGCCGACCGGAACCGAGATGATCCGCCCGGTGCGCTTGACCGTGTCCCCTTCCTTGATCTCGGTGTACTCGCCGAGCAGCACCGCGCCGACGCTGTCTTCTTCCAGGTTCAGCGCGATCCCGAACACGCCGTGCGGGAACTCGAGCATCTCGCCGGCCATCGTGTTCTCGACGCCGTGCACGCGGGCGATGCCGTCGCCGATCGAGACGATCGTGCCCACTTCGGCGACATCGACGTCGACCGCGTAGCTGCCGATCTGGTCGCGGATGATCTTGGAAATTTCTTCGGCCTTGATGTCCATCTGTGTCTCGTTCTCTTCTCTGTCCTGCGTCCGGAAGTCTCGGGCGCGAGCGTGAGCGGCGTCGAGCGTTCCTGGCGGCGCACCCGGAGCGGTTCGTACCGCCGTGCCTAGTCCCCTGAGGTCCGGCTGGCCGTTATGTCAGCCGGGCGAGTAGAGCGGATGACCCGCGCGCATCGAGCCTGCTGACGACGCGGCCAACCGCGTCGTCCGGTGCCGGGTTACCGTCCCTGTGTCCGACGCCTCATGATGCCGCCGCCGCGACCAGCGCGTCCTTCATTTTCTGGAGCTGCCGGGTGACGCTGCCGTCGTACACGGTGCTGCCGATTTTTGCGATCGCCCCGCCGATAATCGAGGGATCCACGCGAGTGTCGATCACCACGCTCCTGCCGGTGGCGCGCTGCAGGCCGTCCTGAAGGGCGGCGACGCGATCGTCCGGCAGCGGAACCGCGGTGATCAGTTCGGCGCGGACGACGCGGGCGTGCTCCATGAGACGATTGTCGTACGCTGCCGTCACGTCGGGGAGCAGCACGAGGCGATCGCCATTTGCCAGGAGGAGCAGCAGTTTGCCGACGACCGGCGTGACCGGTCCGGACCTCTCGAGGAGCTGCGTGACGACCGCGCGCTTCTGGGGCACGGGGATCGCCGGGTTCGCGAGCACGCGCGTGAGCATCTCGTGGCCCGCGACCATCCGCGCGAAGGCGGCAAGCTCGCGCCCGACCTGCTGGACGTCGGCCTCGACCAGCGCCACGTCGAAGAGCGCCCGGGCGTAGCGCGTGCCGGCGGTCTTGCGGGTCATTGGGCCTCCCGCAGCTGCGCCGTGTAGCGATCGACCAGCCGCAGTTGATCGTCCGGCGTGATCGTGGTGCGGATTCGCTGCCCGGCAATGTCGACCGCAAGCTGCGCGGCGTGCTCGGTCAGCTCGCGGCGAGCAAGGCGAAGCTGCATGTCGATTTCACGGCGCGCGTGGGCGAGGAGCCGGTCGCGCTCGAGCGCCGCGGTCTCGGCAAGGCGCGCCTGCTCCGCGCGCAGGTCCTGTTCCCCCTGCACCTTGAGCGCCGCCAGTTCGGCGGGCAGCGCCTGCAGCTGGCGATCGATTTCAGCAAGCTGCGCGGTCGCGGCCGCGCGCAGTTCGGCGGCCGTCACGAGGTCCTGGCGAATCTCGGTCGCGCGCGCGGCGAGGAACGCCGCGATCGGGCTTCTCCCGAAGTACACCAGCACGCCGGCAAGGACCGCGAAGTTGGCGAGCTTCGCGACCGTCTGCCACATCGTCATGCCATGTTCTTCGGTGGCCTCGTGCGGAGCGGCGGCTGCGGTATGGGGTTCCTGGGCGACAACGATCGGCGCTGCGGCGCCGCCAACCAGCATGGCGATCAGTGCGCAGGCGCGGGCATGGCGGCGGAAGCTGAGGCGGTAGCGGCGCTCAAATTTCATGTGTGACGGATGTGACTACTGGCCGTTTCGGTGAACCGGCGGGTTCAGGAGGCCTTCCGGCCCAGGATGCGTTCGGCGACTTCGGCGCCAAGCGCTTCGGCCTCCGCGGAGAGGCGGCGGCGGGCCTCGTCGGCCTCGGCCCTCAGCTTCGCTGAAGCCGTCGCCACTTCCGCTTCGGCTTCGGCGCGTGTCTCCGTGAGTAGTTGCAGCCGGGTGTTCGTCGCCGCGCGGCGCATCTCGTCCATCTGCCCGTAGAGCTCGGACCGAGCCTCCCGGGTCTTTCGCTCGAATTCTGCCGCCGCCTCGCGGGCCTGGGTCGCCGACGTCTCGGCCAGGGCGCGCGCCGACGTGGTGGCGCGCTCACGCTCCGCCATCACCTTCAGCACCGGCTTGAACAACAGCCGGTTCAGGATGGCGGTCAGCAGCAGGACAAAACCGATGACCCAGACGACCGACAAATCCGGGAGCACGAAACCTCCGAAGGGACGATCCGATTACTCAGACCGCGATTTACGCAGCGGCACAAAACATCAATTTATACCATTGGGGTCGCTGCCAGCGCAAACCGGACGCGCTCCGGCAGCAGGGCTGGGACACCCTCCCGCGAGGACGAGGAAGAGCGCGGCGTGAATCCAGTGCCTCGAGCGGCTGGGCTGACGGGTGACCTACACGACCGCTATGCGGGCGGGCCCCTGCGCCAGCGCACGCCCGACGCGGACGGCACTGACCCCCGCGGCCGCGAAGGCGGCGGACACGCTGTCGACATGCGAGGGGTCGATCGCGACCAGCAGGCCCCCTGACGTCTGCGGGTCGTACAGGAGGTCGAGGAGCTCCGGCTCGACCGGCCCGGCCACGCTGACATGCACGTTGAAATGGGCCCGGTTGGTCCGGGCGCCGCCCGACAGGTTGGCGGCCACGAGCGCCCGCGCGCCGGGGATGATCGGCACGCGGGCGGATTCGATTTCAAGCGAACAACCGCTCGCCGCCGCGATCTCCGAGGCGTGCCCGATCAACCCGAAGCCGGTCACGTCGGTGCACGCCCTGACCGCGCCGTCCTGGGCCTGCCGTAAGACCTCGGCCGCGGCCCGGTTCAACGTCGTCATCGATCGCACTGCCGCGGCGATGGCCTCTTGCGGCGCGCGGCTGAACTTCAAGGCGGTGGTGATGACTCCGGTGCCGATGGCCTTGGTCAGCAGCAGGATGTCGCCAGGCCGGGCGCCGGCGTTGGCCAGCACGCGGCGCGGATTCACCTCGCCGGTGATCGCGTAGCCGAACTTGATTTCCGAATCCTTGACGGTGTGGCCGCCGAGAAGCGCGACGTTGGACTCGGCCAGCTTGTCCAGGCCGCCGGTAAAAATCTCTTTGAGGATCGCCGGGTCGGCTTCCAGGGGGAATGCGGCGATCGCGAGCGCCGTCAAGGGACGCCCGCCCATCGCGTACACGTCGCTCAGCGCATTCGCCGCGGCGATCTGCCCGTAGACGAACGGATCGTCGACGATCGGCGTGAAGAAATCGACGGTCTGCACCAGCGCTCGGGTCTCGTCCAGCCAGTACACGCCGGCATCGTCCGAAGTCCGGTAGTC
>JBDTSX010000338.1:0-6078 GCA_039930925.1 Acidobacteriota bacterium
TCGTTTTCCCCTCGAGCGGCTGGCTGCTCGTGACCGCGATCACACGCGTCGATTCGCTTCCGCTCGTGAAGACGAGCGAGGTGCGCAGCGAGCGGAATGCCTCGCCGAAGTCGTGCGGGACGGTCTCGGTCAGCACCGGCACGCGGTCACCGCGGACCGCCGGCACCAGTCCGAGAAGCGGCAGCTTCAGCCGCCGGGTGACGTCCTCGGGCGTTTTGACCGTGTCGTCCAGATACTCGATGCCGAAGGCCAGCCCGAACGCCATCGTCAGCCCGGCGAGCACCGCCGTCAACCAGTCCTTCTTGGGGTTCGGCGAGATCGGCACGTGCGGCGGTTCGGCGCGATCCATCAGCCGGACGTTGTTCGCGCGGCTGTTGGCCACGACGGTCAGGCTCTTCTGCTGATCCAGCAGCGACTTGTACATCGTCTGGTTGCTGTCGAGATCGCGCTGCAGCAGACGATAGTCGCCGCTCTTCCGGTCGAGATCGATCGAGTCGCCCTTGGCGCGATCGAGGTCGGAGGAAAAATTGCGCTCCTGCGCCAGCGCCGCCTCGTACTCGTTCTTGGCCGAGTCGATGACCTTGCGGCGCTCCGCGACGAGCATCCTGGTGGCTCCGTCCACCTTCAGCTCGACTTCCTTCATCTTCGGCGCGTCCGGCCCGAAAGTCTGCGCCAGGCTGGTCCGCTCCGCCTTGAGGGTGGCGAGCTGGTTCTGCGCGAGCACGACCGCCGGGCTGTTCCCGATCAACGCGAAACCGTCCGCGCCGTCGGTCGTCGGATCCGCGCCCTTGACCTGGTTATAGAGCGTCTCTTTCTGCTGGCGCTCGGTCCTTGCGCTGGTGACGTTGTTGTTGAGCGAGGTCAGGCGCGCGACGACCATGTTCTGGCGATCGTCGAGTGACTGGGCGTTGTTGATCTCGCGATACCGCGACAGCGACTCTTCGCCCGCCTTGACCTTGTCGGTCGCCGTGGCCAGTTCCGCGTTGACCCAGTCGAGCGTCTTCCCCGTATTCTGCAGTCTCAGGTCAAGGTTTTGCGCGGTGTACTCTTCGGCGAGCGTATTCGCCGCGATCGCGGCAAACTCCGCGTTGGTGTGACGGTAGAGGACGTCCACCAGGCGGGTGTCCCCGACCGGTACGACGGTGATCCCACCGATGAACGCGGACACCAGACCGGCTTCCATCGCGTTCTCGTCTGGGGCGGGACGGGCCGCGGGCACCGGCACCGGCTTCGAGACGAGACTCCGGGCCCACGCGGAGGCGGATGCCCGTGCCTGTCGCACCAGGGTGATCGGATCGCGCGGCTTCGGTGCGCTGCCGTTGAAATCCGGGTTCTCCTCGAGGCGAAGGCGCCGGACGACGCGGCGGGCCAGCTCCCGGCTGGTCAGGATTTGATACTGCGTGCGGTAGTACGGCGCGGACTCCGCCCACCAGGTCGGATCGTTCACGCCGAGATTGCTCACCGACGCGCTGCGTTCGTCCTCAATCTGAATGCGCGCCGAGGTCTGATAAATCGGGATCGTCGAGTAGGTCTGCACCATCATCGCCGTGACGACGAGCAGGAAGGCGGTGCCCGCGACGCGGCGGTGTTTGAAGACGGCGCTGAGGCGGTCGAGCAGATGGATCGGCTGGCCGCCGACCGGCGGCAGCGGGATCACGCCCACCGAATCCGTGGGCAGTCCTCCCGAACGCATCTCCTGGGTATCGAACATGACTTGTTTGACGGTTTGGCTGCTGGCTAGCGGTTACTGGCCGCTGCAGGCGCTGACGCAGGTCCGCTTTTCAGGCGCAATCGCGGTGACGCCGGTCGCCGCCGCCGCTGCAGCCACCGCCGCCGCCGCATTCTTGAAAAAGCCATCGAACCACGGCACCTTCGTGCCCGGCCGGATGAACGTCGCGACTGTTTCTCCTGGAGAGACGGTGAAGGGGTGGCCCACGCTCAGGAGCTTGCCGGTATCCGAGACCAGCTCGATGACGTAGGTGCCGGGCTCCATGTCGGTGAACGTGAACTGACCGAGCTCGTCTGCGATGGCGGCCGCCTCGATGTTCCCCGTGGTCACGTTGCGTAGGCGCAGCCGCGCCCCGGGGATCGGGGAGTTGTCCGGATTCCACGCGGTGCCGACGACTGACGTACCGCGGACGCCCACCGCTGCGGTTCTCGTGGAGATCGGTGCGTGAGCCCTGACGGCCACAGGTACCGAAGGGCCGCCGCTTGATTGTGCGGTCTCCGCCGCGATCGACGCGGGCGTCAGGCACAGCACCCCGGCGCAGACGAATGCCACCGGTCGAAGCGCGCGCAGCACGGAAAATTTCATGTCGTAATTACCTTATCGGTTCTTTGGATCCGACGCGGGAGCGAACTGCTGGATCGTTGTCCCACCTCCACGAATCGTACCGGGTCCTGCCGGAGGCCGATCTCGCACAATAGACCGCGCATCCGGTCGCGTGGCAGGCAATCCCTGGTAAACAATGTACTGTTCCGGGACAGCAAATACGTGAACTGTAAGTATGCAACTGCTTTCGTGCGCGTAGTTTACCGCCGTTGCACGGCTTTGCCGACCCGCCCGGTACGGCGGCGGCGCTGTCGCATCGGGTATACCGTGCTCATACCAAAACCGTCCGGCAACCCACAGATTTCGTACCTCGCACCGGTCGCGATCGCAAGGCTGGTGCACTGATGACGATGAACGACCTTGATGGGATCCGGGAGGCGGCAGTCGGTTTTCGGGGCACGGTCCGGTTCCCGACCCGGATTGTCTCGACCTGGCTGCACGGTAGTAGAGCACCTTCAACCTCCCGCGATTGAGGATGGTGGACTCGAGGCGCACTGCGCTCCTTCTATTGGCGTTGGTCGCAAACGACCGGCGGGCGCTCTCGGCTACTGACGATCTCGAAGCGATCTGATAAATTACCGACCGATGGCCCGCGAAGTCGACGTTCTGACCGCTCCAACGGTGAAGCACTTGCGCGATCGCTGGTGGGACGAGTCGTTTACGAACTTCGTCCGGGATACGGTGCAGCCGCGTGCCGGCCGGCGCATCCTGGACGTCGGCTGCGGCACCGGGACGGCGGAAGTGAAGCTGTCCCGCCTGCACCTCACGCAGGTCATGCTGGTGGCCGTGGATCTCGTGAGCGATCGGGCCCGCGAAGCGCTCACCGCCGCGCGTTCGCACAATCTCCGCGCGTACTTCGCGGCCGCCGATGGCGGGGCGCTGCCATTCGCCGATGAAACCTTCGACTCGGCGTTCTGCGTGGCGGTCCTTCAGCACGTCGGAGACGTCGCCGGCGCGGTGCGCGAGATGGTCCGCGTGACCCGGCCGGGCGGCCGCATCGTGGCCGTGGAGCCGGACAACTCCGCGCGATACTTCTACAGTTCGTCGGCGGCCGGCATGCGCGCCTACGAAATGGCCGCGCGCTTTTTCGCGAGCGGCTCGCGCGAGCGTGGCGACACGACCGACCCGGCGGTCGGCCCGAAGCTGCCGACGCTCTTCGCCGGCAATGGCATCGAGCTGCTCGACGTGCAGCTCTTTCCGGTCTCGCGCGCGCAGCTCGGGGTACCGTCCAAAGCGGTGTGGGCGGAACGGCGCACCGCCGTTCAGCAGGCGATTGAACGCGCCACCAACGACGACACGCGCCGCCTCGGGCAGGAGTACTTGGTTCTGCTGGGTGAGTACGCGACCGAGGCCAACACCGCCGGCGCCGCATTCGTCGAGATCCAGAACACCATGCTCTTCGCCACCGTGGGTCAGCGCGCCGAGTAGCCCCTGCGTCCTCCTTGCATTGCGGTTCGCGCGCACCGCCTGCGCAGGCTGAACCGGATCTGCATGTGGGCCGCCGCGGCCAGGGCGCCAAGGACATATCCAATCGGCCCTTTCCGCCGAGACGAGGCACCGTGACAGCACGCGCACAAGGGTGGGAAGGATGGGACGCGTACGCTCCCTTCTACGACTGGGAAAACGCCCGCACCGTGGCGCGGCGTGACGTCGCATTCTGGCAGCGGCTCGCGTCCGCGCATGCGGGGCCGGTGCTCGAGCTCGGGTGCGGGACCGGCCGCATCTCGGTGCCGGTCGCGCGCGCCGGGGCGCATCTCATCGGCATCGACCGGTCGGCGGAGATGCTGGCGCGGGGACGGCAGCGGCTCAAGCGGGCCAAGCTGCAGGATCGCGCACTGCTCGTTCGGGGGGACATCCGCGCGCTGCCCTTCAGACGACGCCCGGGGTTCGAACTGGTCATGGCCCCGTACGGCATTCTTCAGTCACTGACCCGCGAGCGCGACCTGGTGGAGACGCTGCAGTCGGTCGCCCGCGTCCTGCGGCGCGGCGCACTCTTCGGCATCGACCTGGTACCCGATCTTCCGCGCTGGTCGGAGTACGAGGGACGAACCAGTCTCGCGGGAACGCGCGGCCGCGGCCGGCTGACGCTGGTCGAGTCGGTGCGCCAGGATCGCAAGCGTCACCTCACGATTTTCGACCACGAGTACATCGAGCGCCGCGGCACGGAGCGGCGGGTGCACCGGTTCTCCCTCACCTTCCGCACACTGTCGGTCCCCCAGATGGCGCGGCGGCTCGAGGCCGCGGGCTTCCGCATCGAGGCAGTCCTGGGCGATTATCAGGGAGGACCCTGGGACGTCCGGGCCGATACCTGGGTTATCCTCGCGGCGAAGAAGTAGTCAGGGGTGAGCCGGGGCCGGGGCCCAGCTGGACTCCAGCTTCAGCCGGCGAGCGATCTTCGGTAGCGTCAGGCTGCAGCGGGCGGACGATTCGGCAGCGTCCGGCTTCACCCGGACGCTCCGTGTGGTAACATCAGCGGTCATTTTCAGCGTTTAAATACGGGAGTTTTTGTATGTCCGGCCATTCCAAGTGGCACACCATCAAGCACAAGAAGGGTGCCGCGGACGCGAAGCGCGGCAAGGTCTTCACCCGGCTCATCAAGGAGCTCACGGTCGCGGCGCGCGCCGGCGGCGGCGACCCTGACATGAACCCGCGCCTGCGCACGATTGTCGCCGAGGCAAAATCGGTCAACATGCCCGCCGACAACATCAAGCGCGCGATTCAGCGCGGCACGGGCGAGCTTCCCGGCGTCTCGTACGAAGAGATCACCTACGAGGGCTACGGGCCTGGCGGCGCGGCGGTGATCATCGAAACGCTGACCGACAACAAGAACCGGACGGTGGGGGAAATCCGCCACACCCTCGGGAAGCACGGCGGCAACCTCGCCGCCGAAAACAGCGTCGCCTGGATGTTCGACAAAAAGGGTTACATCGTCGTCGAGAAGACCAAGGCCGATGAGGACGCCCTGATGTCGGCGGCGATCGACGCCGGCGCGGACGACATGCGCGACGACGGCGAGGCGTGGGAGATCGTGTCGGCGCCGGACGCCTTCCAGAAAGTGCTGGAAGCGGTCAAGGCGCTCGGAATCGAGCCGGGCGCCGCCGAGATCGCCTTCCTGCCCCAGAATTACGTGAAGCTCGAAGGCAAGCCCGCCCAGCAGATGATCAAGCTGATGGAAGCCCTCGAGGAGAACGAAGACAGCAAGAAGGTCTGGTCGAACGCCGACATCGAAGAGAAGGAGATCGAGGCCTCGTTGGCGTGAGGATTTTCGGGATCGATCCCGGGTCCGAGCGCACCGGTTACGGCTGCATCGAAATGACCGGCAGCCGCTACCACCTCGTCATCTGCGGCACCCTGTCGGCCCCCGCCCGTTCCACGTTTCCGGAAAAGCTCAAGCACATTCACGCCGGGCTGGCCGCGCTCCTCGCGCGGCACCACCCGGACTGTGTCGCCGTGGAAGACGTCTTTTTCGCCCGGAACGTCCGCAGCGCGCTCAAACTGGGGCACGCGCGAGGGGTGGCGCTGCTGGCGGCGTGCGAGGCGGGGTTGGTGGTCGCCGAATATGCTCCGGCCGAGATCAAGCGCGCGGTCGTCGGCTTCGGCCGCGCCGAGAAGCACCAGGTGCAGGAGATGGTCAAGCGGCTGCTCGCGCTCGATGCGCCGCCGTCGCCGCACGACGCCGCCGACGCGCTGGCGGTCGCGATCTGCCACGTGCACAGCGCGACCGGGATCGTCGCGGAAACCGCCGC
>JBDTSX010000339.1:0-6070 GCA_039930925.1 Acidobacteriota bacterium
GACAGGCGCGCCATGCTGTCGGTCACCCCGGCGCGGGCGAGCTCCTCCGGGGTGTGTCCCCACTGCGAGGTCAGCACCGGCAGGCTGCACAGGCTCTCGACGCCGCCCAGGCTGGCGGCGCGCTGAAAGATTGCGAGCCGGTCGAAGAACCGCGCGGCACGGTCGTAGCCACCGCCGAGGTCCACGCACACCATGCCGCCAAAACCGTGCATCTGCCTGGCCGCGATCGCGTGATCGGGATGCTGCTCGAGGCCCGGGTAGTGGACCGCGGCCACGCGCTTCTCCTGCGACAGCCAGCGGGCGACCGCCATCGCGTTCGCATTGTGGCGCTGCATCCGGACCGACAGCGTCTTCAGCCCTCGACCGAGCGCGTACGCGGCGTAGGGATCCAGAACGCCGCCAATCTTCTTGCGCGCATCGAGAATCGGACCCATCAGCCGCGATGGGCCGGCCAGCGCGCCGGCGGTGACGTCGCTGTGGCCGTTGAGGTATTTCGTGGCGCTGTGCATGACGAGATCAACGCCGAGCGTGATCGGCTGCTGATTGATCGGACTCGCGAAGGTGTTGTCGACGACCGAGATCACTCCACGCGCCCGGCACGCGCTCGCCACGTTCGCGATATCGACGCAGCGCAGGGTGGGATTGATCGGCGACTCGAACCAGACCAGTTTGGTCGTGTCGGAGAAGAGCGACTCGGGCTCTGAGAGCTCGGCCAGCGAGACGAACCGCGTGCGGATGCCGAACTTCGACAACAGGTCGGTCAGCAGGTGCAGCGTTCCGCCGTAGATCGCGGCGCTGCATACAATCTCGTCACCCGACGCGACCAGTCCCATCAACGCGGTAGTGGTCGCCGCCTGTCCGCTCGACAGCACCAGCGCGACCTCGGTCCGCTCGAGCACCGCAATCTTCTCCTCCACCGCGGTGACGGTCGGGTTCGCATACCTCGAGTAGAGGAACTTCGTCGACTTCCCCTCGTTATACGCCCGCACCTCCGCCGCGCTCTCGAAGACGAACGTGGTCGTCTCGTAGATCGGCGTGGTCAACGGCACCACATCTCGGTTCGGGCTGCCGGCGGGATGAATTAGTTGGGTCGCGGGTTTCATTGGGTCGGGATGTTTTAGGGTTTTACGGTTTTAGGGTTTTAGGTCGTTCGGGTTCAGTTCGAGTTGTGTTCGGTTCGGGTTTCGTTCAGTTCGAGTTTCGTTCAGTTCGGGCCGAGCATTCTCGTTCAGATCGCCGACAAACTGTACGACGGGGAAACCTCAACGGCAGCTTCCATTTGGCTGTTGGACTGCTCGGTCTTGCCCTTCCAAAGAGCGTCTCTAGCGACCGCCTTGTTCACGACGGGCGGCTGTCTCTCGCGTCGACGGGGGGATTTTGAACGGCCTCGATGCGTTCGCCTCCGGCGCCGACGACGGGCTCGATGAACTGGCGGTAGGCATCCTCGTAGCCGCGGTCGATCAGTTCGCCGAGTGAGTGGAGGCGATCCGAGCGCTCGTCGTAGACACCGGAGAAGTCCAGCGGCCCCAGAGGATTGTGGATGGGGCGAATGGCGAATAGTCCGGCGAAGCGGCCGGCGAATTGCTCGGTGACGTCGCGCAGGGTCGCTGCCTCGAATGACGCGAGTTGCTCGCCGGCGCGCCCGCGGAGGTCGGCGCGGCCGGAGTTGAGCTCGTGCGCATGCGTCGGCGGCGCGGAGGCGCTGATCAGGATGACCTGTTCGGCCCCCGCGGCCGCGACTTCCTCCATCAGGCGGGCGACGGCCCCCGGACGATCGCACAGTCTGTGCGTCTCTCCGCGCCACGGGCCCTCCGAGGAGAAGGTGGTGAGGTGCGGTTCGGTCGCCGCGGGGACGGCGAGCGAGGCCGCCAGCGCGTCGAGCGCGTGATCGCGACCCACTCCACCGAGATCGAATGTCTCGATCGCCCGCCCTGCGCTTTCGGCCGCGCCGGGACGGCCGAAGAACCGCAGACGGCGCGCGGGGGCGAGCAGCGCGAACACGAAGTCGCGGCGCGCGTCCATGTCGTGCACCGTCACCAGGAGCTCGCGAAAGCCCGGCTGGCCCAGATTCTCCGAGAGGAGGTCGATGTAGCGCCGCGCCAGCTCGGGCCTCGGCGGCGCGGATAGCGGCGCCGCACCGCGGATCAGGTTCCACAACTCCGCGAGACTTCGATCGACGATCGCACCGGGAGACACCGGCGATCCGATCAGCCGCCAGGCCAGCCCATGCCTGGTCCGCCGCTTCGCGCCCGGACGCCACGCATTTGCGACCAGGCCCGCGGCCAGCGCGGCCGCCGCCACCAGCACCGCAAACAGCACCAGCCGGGGAATGATGGTCGGGAGCGATGACGGGGCGAAGAGCGTATCGAGCCAGCCCGTGAAGGTGCCCCGCAGCAGCGAGCCCGGCCCTTCGAGACCGACGAGCGTCAGCAGCAGCGCGGCGACACCGACCAGGACGGCGACCGCGAGGAGCGCGACCGGCACCGCAAAGATGATGGCGGCGGCAATCAGCGCCCAGCCGGCGGCGCGGAGCGGCGGACGCCAGCGGTAAAAGCCGGACGCGGAGCGCGATTTCCAGAGGCCGTTCGGCTCCCAGAGCCGCGCACCTCCGTCCACGGCCGCGAAGAAGGCGCTGACGACGCCCGCCCCCCGGCCGGCCACGAGATCGATCTTGACCCCAGCCTCGTGCAGCGCGCGGAGTACTCCGGCGTGATAGGCCCCTGCGGTACCCGACCCAATCAGCACCGCGGCGGTGCGGAGCCTGGTGGAGTACTGGCGATCCGGCGCGTCAGACGTGATCACGAATGGGTGGGGGCGCGAGCAACGCTATTCGTCGTGAATGGTAATCAGCTTGACGAGCTCGAAGGTGCGCCGCCCGTTCGGTGCGACGACCGTGATCTCGTCCCCTTCTTCCTTCCCGAGCAGCGCGCGGCCGATCGGGGAGGCGGTGGAGATCAATCCCTGCTCGACATCCGCGTCCTCGGGCATCACGAGCTGGTACTGGATCGTCTGGCCGCCGGGATCCTTGAGGTGCACGTGGGATCCAAAGCCGACCTTGTCGTGCGGAATCCGTTCGAGGTTCATCAGCGAAATTTCGCTGACCCGTTTCTGCAGCATGCTGATCCGCGACTCGACCAGCCGCTGGCGCTCTTTGGCCGCCTGGTACTCGGCATTCTCGCGCAGGTCGCCCAGCTCGCGCGCGCGCTTGATCTCGCGCGGCAGCTCGGTCTTCAGCTCCTTGTCGAGCGCATGGATCTCTTCCTCGAATTTCTTGAGCAAACGCTCCTTCATGGCTCGAATGGTAGCAGAAACAGCGCAGTCTCGACACGGATGATTCCGTGGCCCGAGGCCGGCGATCCCGTGCAGCCCGCGCGCGGGCGAGGGTGGATTCGCGCCGGATAGATGCGGGTCTGTGCCGGTCTGTGGAACAATTGCCTCCACCGTTGATGGACCGCCTTTCGAGCCGCCAGAACCCGATCGTGAAGCGCTTCCGCGATCTCGCGCGCGGGCGGGCTGGCGACGGGTGGGTCCTCCTCGACGGCGAACACCTCATCCGTGAGGCGCAGGCCTCGGGCGCACGCGTCGAGGTTGCCGCATTCTGCGGTCCCGTTGACGCCGACCTGCTGCCGCCGCTCGCCGTCGAACTCGAGCGCGCAGGGTCCCGCGTGATCGCCGTGACCGAACCGGTACTCGCCGCGATGAGCCCGGTGAGGGAGCCATCGGGCGTCGTAGCGATCGCGGCGCTCGGCAGTACGCCGCTCGCCGACGCGATCGCGGCGCGCAGAGGCAGTCATCCGCAACTCGTGCTCATGCTCAGCGACGTCCAGGATCCCGGCAACGTCGGGGCGATCATCCGCGCCGCCGAAGGCTGCGGCGCGAGTGCGGTCGTCGCAGGCGACGGCTCGGCGGATCCCTTCGGCTGGAAAGCCCTCCGCGGCGCGATGGGCAGCACGTTCCGGCTGCCGGTGGCCGCCAGAGCCTCGCTCCCCACCGCCGTACGCCTCGCCCAGGAGCAGGGACTGCGCGTATTCGCGACCGTCGCGCGCGGCGGACGCCCGCTGCCCGAATGTGACCTCCGCGGTTCGATGGCGATCCTGCTTGGCGGCGAAGGCGCAGGGCTTTCGCAGGATCTCATCGAGATGGCGGACGAACGGCTGAGCATCCCAATGGAAGCGCCGGTCGAGTCGCTCAACGTCGCTGTGGCGGCGGCACTCACCGTCTACGAGGCCGCGCGTCAGCGCCGCGCCACGGTTCGGGACGGTGACGAGCGACTATGACGAGCGACTGTGACGAGCGACTGTGACTGTGACTGTGACTGTGACTGTGACTGTGACTAACGACTAACGACTAACGATGTCCTTATTTGACGACGACGACGATCCGCCAGCCTCGCCCGCCTCGGCCGCCCCCTCGCCTCTGGCCGAGCGGATGCGTCCCAGGACACTCGATGAGTTCGTCGGCCAGGAGGCGCTGATCGGCGCCGGCCGCCCGCTCCGCCGCGCGATCGAGCAGGACCGGTTGCAGTCGATCATCCTGTGGGGGCCGCCCGGCACCGGCAAGACGACGCTGGCGCGGCTGATCGCGAACGTGACCCGCGCCCACTTCATTTCCTTCAGCGCGGTGATGTCCGGGATCAAGGAGATCCGCACCGTGATGATCGAGGCCGAAGAAGCGCGCCGGCGGCTGGGGCGGCGGACGATCCTGTTCGTGGACGAGATCCACCGCTTCAACAAGTCGCAGCAGGACGCCTTCCTCCCCCGCGTCGAAGCCGGCGACATCGTCCTCATCGGCGCCACCACCGAGAACCCGTCGTTCGAGGTGAACTCCGCCCTGCTCTCGCGCTCGAAGGTGTACGTCCTGAAAGGCCTCGGCCCGGCGCAGATTGTCACCATCCTCCGTCGCGCGCTCGAGGATCGCGAGCGCGGCCTCGGTGCGGAGCGGATCGAGTCCGACGACGAGTCGCTGGCCGGGCTGGCCCGATATGCGAACGGCGACGCCCGGGTCGCGTTGAACATGCTCGAGACCGCGGCGGCCGCGGCGGGCGAGACGCGGCGCATCGACATCGCGCTCGTGGCCGACCTGGCGCAGAATCGCTCACTGCTCTACGACAAGAGCGGCGAAGAGCACTTCAACCTGATCTCCGCGCTGCACAAATCGATGCGGAACAGCGATCCTGACGCGACCGTGTACTGGCTGGCGCGGATGGTGGAGTCGGGCGAGGACCCGCTCTACATCGCGCGGCGGCTGGTGCGGTTCGCATCCGAGGATATCGGCAACGCGGATCCCAGGGCGCTGACGATCGCGCTGGCCGCGAAGGACGCCGTGCACTTCATGGGCATGCCCGAGGGGAACACGGCGCTGGCGCAGGCGGCGATCTATCTCGCCGTTGCCGCAAAGAGCAATGCCGTCTACCGGGCGTATCTCGACGCGGCGGACGCCGCATCGAAGGAGATTGCGGAACCAGTGCCGTTGCACCTTCGGAACGCGCCGACCAGACTGATGAAGGAACTCGAGTACGGGAAGGGCTATCGCTACGCGCACGACGAGGCGGATGGGGTCGCTGCGGGAATGGAGTGCCTGCCGCCGGCTCATGCGGGCCGGCATTTCTACGAGCCCACCGAACGCGGGCTCGAGATCGAGATCAAGAGGAAGCTGGACGACTTGCGGAAGACGTGAGCTACTTCACCTTGCGCAGCATTTCCGCCCGCAGCGGCAGAATGAACGAGAAGCGATAATCACCCTCCATCCTGCCGATCGGGATGCCGACGAGGTCGCCATCGCCGTTGAGGACGCCGCCGCCGGAGACGCCGGGGTGTCCATCCGTCAGGCACGTGACCAGGTTGTTGCTGGTCCGCTGTCCGACATACCCGGTGGAGAGGATGATCCCCTTCGAATAGTCGTTGCCGAGACGGAAGATCGGATCGGCGAAGTCGAACGAGTAGCCGAGGTTGACGTGGAGCGGGGGCAGGTCGATCGGTTCCTTGACCTTGATGATCGCCCAGTCGCCCGGGTCCACTTCCGCATGCGCATCGCCGTAGTCGATCACGCGAGCGGTCAGTGACCGGCCCTT
>JBDTSX010000340.1:0-6060 GCA_039930925.1 Acidobacteriota bacterium
CCACCCGGACGATGCGGGCGTTGCTCGTCGGCGTCGGGACCACCGATCCTGCGACCTTCATGGGCGTGGTCGCGCTGCTGGTGGTCGTGGCGGTTGCGGCCTGCGGCGTCCCTGCGCTGCGCGCGGCGCGGGTCGATCCATTGCGCGTTCTGCGCCAGGACTAAAGCCGGCTTCGCGACTGTCGGTGACATCCGGCTTTGGCCGGACGGTAGCCGTGTTGTGCAGTGACTTCCAGCGTGAACCCGGGGCTCTGTCGGAACCTGCAGGGCGTGTGAGCCGGCTTCAAAAGCGTCGGTGGCGTCCGGCTCCAGCCGGACGATTGCGGTTCTGCAGCCGTCCTCGTCAACTAAGCGGTGAGCTTGTCCATCAGCGGCAGCCCGTGCTGTCGTCGTGATTCGTTGCCGTCGAACGCCGCGGAGATCTTGTACAGCTCGAACCGGCCGTCACGCGCGGTTGACGCCACTCGCCGCAACAGCGCCTGACGTTGACGTGCGGTGATCGGGCGGAAGCCCTGGGCGACGGCCAGGTTCTGGCGCAGGACGCGCATGGTGTCGATGCCGCTGACCAGCGTCGCGATCGGCAGGCTCAGGGTGTAGCGGATCGCCTCCTGCGGCGTCACCACCCTCGACTTCACCGCGCGACCGTCGCCGCCCAGGCTCTTCATGCCGATCGCCGCGATCCCGCGGCGGTTCAATTCCGGCAGGACGCGCTGCTCGAAGCTGCGGAAGGTCGCGTCGAAGCAGTTGAGCGGCAGCTGGCAGGCGTCCCATGGATAGTCGTGCGCCAGCATCTGCAGGTGCAGGTCCGGATCCTTGTGTCCCGTGAAGCCGACGAACCGGACCTTCCCCTGCTCGCGGGCACGATCGAGCGCTTCGACGGCCCCGCCCGGCGCGAAGTACCTGGCCGGTTCGTCGTCGAAGATCACCTCATGGATGTGCCAGAGAACCAGGTAATCGGTCTTTAACCGGCGGAGTGATTCTTCCAGTTGCCGCATCGCCGTGCGCGCATCGCGGCCATGCGGACAGGCCTTGGTCATCAGGAACACTTTGTCCCGTCGCCCGGCCAGCGCTTTCCCCATCCGCGTCTCGCTCACGCCCTCGTTGTAGTCCCAGGCGTTGTCCATGAAGGTGATGCCGCCGTCGATGGCTGCGTGGACCAGCCTCGTGGACTCCCGCTCCGTTTTGGGCAAGCCGAGATGCCAGCCGCCGAGCGCCAGAATCGAGACCGGAATCCCCGTTCGCCCGAACAGACGTGTTGGTACTGGAACCGAAGACGCCGGCATGTCACCTCCGCCTCGTGTGGAGGGCATCCACGGTCATGTGCCGGGAATCATACCCCGGACGATTCGGTCACGCCCGCGCGTGACGTTGATGGAATACCGAAGGGGTCGGATGACGTCAGAGTACCGCGGTTCTCGAACTGCTGCGAGCGTCCCGATGATCTCGACCTCGTTTGCCCGGCCTTCGGTGAATGAGTCCCTCATCGGGGCGCGAGTTGCCAGCCGGCGCCGTCATGAGCAATCCCCGCTCGTCGTCGCCGAGCCGCCGGTAACGGGACATCTCGCGGCCGATCTCGTCGGGGTGGAGCGACGTGTTGGACGCCACCTGAATCCAGCCGCCAGGCTCCTTGTGATACACGTCCACGAACGTGAGCGTCTGCTGGCTCTTCTCCGAGCCGCTCAGCCGATCGACCTCGGCGACGAATGAGACGACCGCGGTATCCTCGTAGAACACGATGTCGAACTCACCAATCCGGTAGCCGACCATGCCTTGGTCCTTCGGCAGGGCGGGCGGGAACGTCGCCTCGTTCATGTAGCCGTCGCGGCCGCGAATCACGTGGCCTGACCACGGGGTGAAACCGCGCCACTCGGAGCCATGCGTCGCCTCCAGCTTGCGCCGGTCCTTGTCGACGAAGGCTGGAAGATGCTCTCGATGTGAGCGCGGATTGCGGCAGCGTCGGCGGCGCGGTCCGCAGGTCTGGATTGTGCGTCTGTCGTCACGCAGGTGATTGCCAGTGCGAGCGCCATCCAGGCCGGTCGCTGCGTGCGCATATGCGTGCACCTCGCGTGGGATCGCATCCACCGGGCTGCCGGCCCGATACGATCATTCGAAGGTTCCCTGTCGTGGCCCGCGGGTCTGTTTGTCGATCTGCCGGATCGCGCCAAGATGGTAGCCGAGGTGGACGATGCTCGCGATCATCCCGGTCAACTCGATGTCCGTGACCTCACGCGCGGAGCCGGGCGCCTGTGCCCAGCGATGCGCTTCGTGACGCAATCCGTCGCGGATTTCCTGCCATGCGGCGGCGTCGACATCGGACATCGTCCACGCCTCGTCCCACTTCGCGTCGGCAAAGGGATGACCACCCTCGGCTGCCCATCTGTTCATCAATGAAAGCCCGTACCGCACGTGCTGCGCATGGGCCGCAATCGTCGCCCCATCGTGGACCGCACACGACGCGTCGGCAGCCGAGAGCTGGTCGAGCGATCGCAGCAGTCCGGCGTCGCCGGTATTGAGTGCAAAGCCGCCGGTGCGGACGTCCGGGCCATCCACGAGCTCGGAAAACAAGCGGCCAAGCGCCCGATTCACGTCCGTCGTATTCATAGGCGTAGCGCTCGGCGATCAATCCGCTGGCCGACCGTATTATAGAGGGTCGCGCAGATGACATGGACGGAGCCAATGCGTGAAGAAGATACACCCCGTGGCCTCGCGCGCCCTCGAGTTCCCGAGCGAATACAATCCTCCCGCTGCCGTCTCACCACGTCCGTTGCCTCGGGACGCTCGACACCCGCCGCAATCCGAGCCTGGCTGCGCTGACCGGCGCGTGAGATTGCCACAGCGCCTCCACCCCCCAGCGCGCGGCGCGCGACCCGCGCTTGACAGTCACTCTTCCAGAAGATTATCTTCTGGAACATGCCACGACGCGGCCGGCCGCCGATCGAGGGGGACATGCTCCAGGGAACCCTCGACGTGCTGGTGCTCAAGACGCTGGCGCTCGGGGCGGCGCACGGCCATACCATCGCGCATGCGATCGAGCATCGTTCGGAAGATGTTCTTCAGGTCGAGCACGGGTCGCTCTATCCGGCCCTGCACCGCCTCGAAGACCGCGGCTGGATCTCGTCGTTCTGGGGCACGTCCGAGAACAACCGCAAGGCGCGCTACTACCGGCTGACGCCACGGGGCCGGAAGCAGCTCGAAGCGCAAACCAACCGCTGGGACGAAATCGTCCGCGCCGTCAACCGCATCCTGCGTCCCGCCTCCGAGTAGCACGATGGGGGTGCGCCGATTCTTCCGCCGCACCCGCTGGGATGAGGAGCGCGCGCGCGAGCTCGCCTCGTACCTTGACGAAGAAACCGCCGACAACCTGTCGCGGGGCATGAGCCCCGGCGAAGCGCGCGCGGCCGCCTGCCGCAAGCTCGGCAACCCGACCCTCATCCGCGAGGAGATCTACGTCATGAATTCGTTCGGCTTCCTCGAAACGATCTGGCAGGACCTTCGCTACGGCGCGCGCCTGTTGCGCCGCAACCCGACTTTCGCCGTCGTCGCCATTTTGACGCTGGCGCTTGGCACCGGCGCCAACGCCGCGATCTTCCAATTGCTCGACGCGGTGCGGCTGCGCACGCTGCCTGTCGATCGTCCGGAGGAGCTCGCCGAAGTCCGGATCGTCCAGACGCCGCACGGGAGAAAGGGCCAGTTCAACGGCCGGTGGCCGATGCTGTCCTACCCCCTCTATCAGGAAATCCGCCGCCAGCAGGAGGTGTTCAGCGACGTCATCGCCTGGGGCTCGGTCTCGTTCGATCTGGCGCAGGGGGGCGAGTCGCGGCCGGTGCAGGCCCTCTGGGTCACCGGTAATTTTCTGTCGGTGCTCGGTGTCCGGCCTGCCGCAGGGCGGCTGATCGCGCCGTCCGACGACACGCCGGGATGCGCGGCGCCAGGCGTCGTGCTCGGGCACGCGTTCTGGCAAAGGGAATACGGCGGTGATCCGTCCCTGATCGGCCGGTCGATCGTCCTCGACGGCCGGCGGCTCGACGTGATCGGCGTGACCGCGCCCGGCTTTTTCGGTGTCGACGTCGGACGCGCCTTCGACGTCGCGCTGCCGGTCTGCGCCGAGCCGCTCATGCGAGGCGCCGCCAGCCGCATCCAGCATCCCGACGTCTGGTTCCTCGGCGCCATCGGACGGCTGAAGCCGGGCGTCACGCTGACGCAGGCCGCCGCCCACCTGGCGTCGCGGTCGCGCGGCATCCAGGAGGCGACCGTGCCGCCGCGCTACACCGCGGGCGACGCGAAGGACTACCTCGCGATGCAGATTGGCGCGCTGCCGGCGGCGACGGGTATTTCCGGTCTGCGCCGCCACTATGGCGACTCGCTCAACATCCTGCTCGGGGTCACCGGGCTCGTCCTGCTCATCGCGTGCGCGAATCTGGCCAACCTGATGCTTGCGCGCGCAACGGCGCGGGAAGGCGAGGTCGCCGTGCGGCTCGCCATCGGCGCCTCGCGCGGGCGGATCGTCCGGCAGCTGCTCGCCGAGAGCCTGGTGATCGCGGCGCTCGGGGCGGCGGCGGGCCTGCTGCTCGCGCAGTGGATCAGCCGATCCCTCGTCGCATTCCTCAGCAGCGGGAGCGATCCGCTGTTTGTCGACCTGGCGCTCGACTGGCGGACGTTCGCGTTCACGGCGGGAGTCACCGCGGCGGCCTGCCTGCTTTTCGGGCTGACCCCGGCGATCCGCGCCACCGCGACGCCGCCCCTGACCGCAATCAAGCGGGGCGGCCGCGGGGCGACCGACGGGCGGCAGCGGTTTGGGATCCGCCGCGCGCTGGTGGTCGCGCAGATCGCGCTCTCGTTCGTGCTGGTCGTCGGAGCCCTGCTGTTTTCGCGCAGCCTGCTGAAACTGACGGCGACCGACGCCGGGTTCACGCAGGATGGTCTCGTCGCGGCGCAGCTCGACATGCGGAAAAGCGGCGTCGCACCCGACGCGCAGGCCGCGCTCAACGCGCGGATCATCGCCCGGGTACGGGCGCTGCCGGGAGTGAGCGGAGTCACGCAGGCCTTCACCACGCCGATCGGCGGCAACTTCTGGAACGAGCGGATTGTGATCGGCGGCGCGCTGCAGCAGGAGCAGGTCAACGTCAACAGTGTGGGGCCAGACTACCTGCGCGTGCTGGGGATCCGGCTCGTCGCCGGGCGCGATTTCGACGAGCACGATACGCCGCGGTCCCCGCGCGTGGCCATCGTCAGCGAGTCGTTCGTGCGCAAGTATTTCCCAGGGGCGAACGCGATTGGTCAGTCGTTCGGGTTCGAGGCGGAGCCCGGCGAGCCGCTCCGATCGCTGCAGATCGTCGGCGTCAGCGCCGACCTGAAATACGCAAGTCTGCGCGAGCCTTTCGAGCCGCTGATTCATCTCGACGCGCGGCAGGAAGAGCATCCCGATCCGTCCCTGCAGATCGTGGTCGCGACGACGGCACCGGCGTCTCTCACGCCGGCGCTGACCCAGGTGATCGGCGAGCTCAGTCCCTCGATCGTCGTCCAGTATCAGACGGTGCGCTCCCTGGTCGAGCAGTCGCTGCTTCAGGAGCGGCTCATGGCGCGGCTGTCCGGGTTTTTTGGCCTGCTCGCCGTGCTCATCGCCACCATCGGTCTCTACGGCGTGATGTCCTACATGGTGGCACGGCGGCGCACGGAGATCGGCGTGCGGATGGCGCTCGGCGCGAACGGCCGCGCCGTGGTCTGGATGATCGTCCGCGAAGCGGCAACCCTGCTGGCCGCGGGTCTCGGGATCGGCGCCGGACTGGCGGTCTACGCCGCGGGCGCGACCACGGCGCTGCTCTATCAGCTGAAGCCGTGGGATCCCTCCACCCTGCTGCTTGCCGCGATCAGCCTGGCCTCGGTGGCGCTGGTGGCCGCGTGGGTCCCCGCGCGCCGCGCGGCGCGGCTGTCGCCGACGATGGCGCTGAGGCAGGACTGACGCGGACGGCAACGACGGCACGGCCGCCCGACGCGGATGGTGCCAAAGGACGAGCCATCTCGGCGAGTGATATGGTGAAGCTCCGCCGCGCAACCGCGTCAC
>JBDTSX010000341.1:0-6040 GCA_039930925.1 Acidobacteriota bacterium
TCCTTGATCGAGTTGCCGGGGTTGAAGGTCTCGAGCTTCGCGAGCACCGTTCCGGGTACGCCGCGGGTGATGGTGTTGAGGCGGACCATCGGGGTGCCGCCAATCGCATCGAGAATCGTGTCGCAGATCTTTTTCAATCGCGTCCTCAACCGTGGGCCAGCGTCAACCGGCCTGACGCCCTGGTCCGCCGGCGCTCCGATTATACTGGCCGCGATGCGCTGGTGCGTCTGCCTTCACGAGGGCCTGCGCCGGACGGGCGCAGCCTCTGCGAAGCCGGGTTTGCCGGACGGCCTCCCCGCTACTTCGGCGGTTCGGGATAGTAGGTGCCGAAGCTCCACAGGTTTCCCCCGGGATCGCGCATCGAATACTCGCGGGATCCATAGGGTGTGTCGGCCAGTTCCCGGACGATCTCCGCCCCGGCCGCGCGGGCGCGCGCGTAGTGGGCGTCGGCATCCGGCACGTACACGTAAACGCCGTGCGTGGCGGTGCTCCACGGATTGACGGGGTCCGGTTGGTCGAGCGAGCCGAGCATGATCGCGCCGGCCCCGAGCGTCAGTTCCGCATGTGCCACTCCCCCGCCGGGCTTCGGGAAGACGGCCTGCCTCGTGAAGCCGGCGACCCGCTCGAGCCAGTCGATGGCACCGTCGGCGTCCTGGTATTTGAACGACGGAAAAATGTTCGGCCGTGGATCCTGCGCCATGCTGCCTCCAGAGGGTCGTCACCGGACCCGCGCCCGGGACATCGTCAATCAGCGGTGCCGCCCCGACAAGCGCGCCCGGGTGCGGTCCCCCCAACGCCCAGCGTTTCAGGCGTATCGCTCGGCGGATCTCTGACGCGCTTTCGCCGCTTCCTCTTCACGATCCTTCGGCGGCGCGTTCGTGACGAGCGCTTCGAGCAGCCGGCGCGCGGCGGCGGTCACTTCATCGACCGCCTGATTGAACGCCGCCTCATTCGCTTTTGACGTCTTCGTGAAGCCGCTCAGCTTGCGGACGAACTGCAGCGACGATGCGCGGATCTCCTCGTCGGTTGCCGGCGGTGCGAAGTTGAAGAGTGGTTTGATGTTGCGGCACATCCGCGTAAGCCTCGTTCGTCTGATTCTATTGCCACACCGCGGCTCAGTCGTCCTTTCGTGCCACGTACGTCTTCCGGGCGCGAGCGGTCAGAAACGGGTCGCGCAGCTTCACTTCGAGCCGGTGAGTCTTGCCGTCGAATTTCGCGGGGATGAATGCCAGCGCATACTGGCGATGCAACTCATCGGCGATGCGGGTGAAGGTAGCCGACAGGTTGTTCGCGGAGGTCAGCTCGAAGTATCCCCCCCCGGTGGCGGTGGCGATGCGGGGCAACCCGGGATCCGGCTTCTCCATCTCCTGCGACTGGCGTCCGCCGCCAAAGACATTGCCGGGGTAGGTGGGAGGAGGGCTTCCGCCGCCCGGGCCTCGTCGGCCGCCGCCGCGGCCCCCGAAACCCATCCGGGACGCGAGGCCGACCGCAAACACCATCACGTCTTCCTCTTCGGCGTGCCTGATCACGTCCCGCAGGCTGACATTGTTGCTGGCAATCGGGTGGTCCACACCGTCCGTGAACACGAGCACCACGCGGCGTCCGTCCTGATGCTGAAGCGCCGTGATCGCGACGTTGACCGCGTTCCAGAGCGGTGTCGGACCCGCCTCCTGGAGCTCCGTGCGCAAAATCTGGATCAAGTCGTGCTGGCTGCCCGTGAACTCCCGGGGATCGACCTGGATCCGGTTCGCGAAGCTGCCGATGCGCGCCTTGTCGGCCGGCAGCAGCTGCCCGACGAACTGCTCGGCCGCCGATCGCACGAGGTTGAAGTTGCCCAGCATGCTGCCGCTGCGATCGAGCATCATCACGACGGTGATCGGCTGCACGCCGTTCTCGAAGAGCGTAATCGTCTGGCGCTTGCCGTTGTCGTAGACCTCGAAGTCGTCCTTCGACAGGGCCGGCACCTGGATGCCGGCCTGATCGGTCACCGTGACGTAGACGGCCACGATCGGTGCGCCGCTGCGAAAGACCTGCCCCGGAGGCGCTGCGGGCTGCTGCGCAAACATCGTGACGTCCTGCGGCGCGACAGCCGCCGACCGGTTCGCGGCGGGGACCGGCAGCAGTAGCGTCGCAGCAAGTATGGGGATGCCAATGCGCATCGGGGGACCTCGGCGATCTGGGTTCGGCGCATCGTGTGCCGGACATGGCGCGATCACCATGATCCGGTACTTTGGCCTCGCGAACGATGACATTTTCGCCCGGCCGCAGAGACTCAGCCGCGCGAGGCCGTCGGCGCCGACGAGCCGGAGCACCGCGTCAAAGACCATGGCCTCGGCGCCCTAGGTCAGCGCCGGGGCCGGGAGCGACTTCAAGTGCGCCCGCGCCGCACCGAGAGCCGCACTGACAGCCGCCCGGTTCTCGAGATCAGCGAGGTCGACGCGGCGCACGTTCCCGGCGCGGGTGCGGAGTTCAGCCACGTCGCCGGTGACCGAAATAGTCGCAAGCTCCGGCCAGCGCGCATGAAAGGCGCCGAACGGCCGCCCGCCGACGTGCACGCCGTCGTCATCCACGCGCAGTGAGCGGCGACGCGCCTTCCGGGTGGCGATGCGGCCGTGAAACAGGCCCAGTGCCAGGGTCACGATTGCCGTCAGAATCGTCGGACGCGCGAAGTGATGGGTGAGATGCCACCGTTCACCCGCTTCGGCGAAGAGCACGCCCGCCGCCCAGATGTCGGTCCAGTCCACGCCGTGCGCGTGATCGTGGCCAGACCGCGGCGTGCGGGACGCCAGGACGCTCTGCACGATCCCGCGAATCAACAGCACGCTCGTGACCATCTCGACAATGGCCAGCGCCAGGTCGAACCCATGCGCGCCCGACCTCAACGCTCCCACGCCGGCTGCGATCAGCCCGGTGGCCGGGACCGCGTGCTGCACCTTCTGCACCAGCAGCCCCCGCTGCCGCCGGCGGGAGTGCAAGGGCACGACGATCGGATCCATCGGAGGAGAGTCTACGCGAAGCCGCGCAAAAACACCGGCCGCTGTGGCGTGCACCGCGGGCCAGCCGTCGCGCGGAATCATCGACGACGACCTGCCGAACCGGCCGGCCTGCGGGGAGACGGTCGGAGCGGGTCGGAGCGGCCGCGGCGGTGGACGCGGTCGCGCAGCGGTTCGGACCGACGCCGCGTCGCCGGACGCCACGCGCGCGGGCGTCATCCGTAGTGAAAACCTCTGGATGGGCGACCGCGCCAGCGGACGGGAGGCCGCGTTGACGACGGACGGCGTGAAGGATTTCGGTGGCGTCCGGCTTCGGTTCGGACGACCGACCCGATCCTGGGACCACTTCGCGGCGGCCTGGAACGGCAGCCGTATCGGCGTGGATCCCTCGTCGGGCGCGGCATCGCCCGGAGAGAGGACCTCGAACAGTGACATAAGTACGTCACCACCGCCGGCGCCAGGAGAGGTCTGCATGGAATACCGGCGTCTCGGCCGCACCGATATGACGGTGTCGGCGATCAGCTTCGGCGCGTGGGCGATTGGCGGAAGCTGGGGACCGGTGGACGACGAGGCGTCGATGGCGGCGCTGCACGCGGCGATCGATGCCGGCATCAACTTCATCGACACCGCCGACGTCTACGGCGACGGGCGCAGCGAACGCCTCGTGGCCAGGCTCCGGCACGAGCGGCCGCGCGAAACGATCTGGGTCGCGACCAAAGCCGGCCGCCGGCTCGAGCGGCAGACCTGCGAGGGCTATTCCCGCGAGAACCTGACCGCCTGGGTCGAGCGCAGCCTGCAGAACCTCGGCATGGACGCCATCGACCTGCTGCAGCTCCACTGCCCGCCGTCGGCGCTGATCGACCAGCCGGAGGCGTTCGGCATCCTGGACGATCTCGTTCAGGCGGGCAAGCTGCGGTATTACGGCGTCGGTGTCGAGACGGCGGACGAGGGGATCGCCGCGATGCGGCATCCCGGCGTGCAGAGCCTGCAGATGATCTTCAACATGTTCCGCCTCAAGCCCGCCGAGCGCGTGTTCCCGGAAGCCAAGGCCCGGCAGGTCGGAATCCTCGCGCGCGTGCCGCTCGCGAGCGGCCTGCTCACCGGCAAGCTGCGCGCCGATACCGTGTTCGCGCCGGACGACCACCGCAGCTTCAATCGCGACGGGCAGGCGTTCGACAAAGGGGAAACCCTGTCCGGCGTCCCCTACCAGGCCGGGCTGGACGGCGTCGAACGGCTGCGCCCGCTGGTGCCCCCGGGCGCGACGCTCGCGCAGCTCGCCCTCCGATGGATCCTGACGTTCGACGCGGTCACCTGTGCGATTCCCGGCGCGAGAACCCCGCAACAGGCACGGGAGAACGCGGCGGCCGCGGCCCTGCCAGCCCCCTCGCCCGAGGCGATGACGGCGATGCAGTCGGTGTATGACACGCGGATCCGGCCGCTGGTACACGAGTCGTGGTGAGAGGCGCGGGGCTCGGGACTCGGGGCTCGGGGCTCGGGGCACAGGACTCGGGGCTCGGGACTCGGGGCTCGGGACTCGGGACTCGGGTCTCGCGGATCCCGGATCCCGGATCCCGGTCCCCGGACCCCGCCCGCGCTCTCCGGGCTGGCGCATCCAGTGCTAGACTTCCGGCACGATGAGCATCACCTTACGCATCTCAACGCTCGTGTTCGCAGCGTTGCTGCAGCAGGGAGCGGCGGTCGAGCCTGGATGGACCTCGCTCTTCAACGGCAAGGACTTTACTGACTGGAAAGTCAGCGGCAACGTCGATACGTTCAAGGTCGTGGACGGCGCGCTCGTCGCCAACGGTCCACTGGCGCATGCCTTCTATGACGGCGCCTTCAAGAATCACGCGTTCCGCAACTTCGAGTTGAAGGTCGACGTGATGGCGAAGCACAACTCCAACGGCGGCGTGTACGTGCTCACGGAGTTCCAGCCGACCGGGTTCCCGGCCAAGGGCTTCGAGATTCAGGTGAACAACACCTACGCGAGCGATCCGGTGAAGACCGGCAGCCTGTATCACGTCACCGACGTCGCCGAGGCGCTTCCCAAAGACGACGAGTGGTTCACCGAGCACATCATCGTCAAGGGAGACACCATTACCATCAACGTGAACGGCAAGGAGACCGTGAAATGGACGCAGCCGGCGGACTGGAACGGCGGCCGCGAGGGTCCAGGACGCCGCATCACCGGCCCCGGCACGATTGCGCTGCAGGGTCACGATCCGAACAGCACGGTCTATTACAAGAACATCCGCATCAAACCACTGGATTGAGGCACGCATGAGATTGAGAAAACACGCACCGGTCGGAATGCTAGCGGCATCGGTCCTTGCCGGATCGACGTTCGTCACGGGGCAGGCGGCACAGCAGCCGCCGTCCAGCGCCACGCCCACGATGCCGGTCGCCGCGCCGGCCGCGCCCGCCGCGCGAGGTGGCCAGGGGCCGCAGACTCCGGCAGTCGTATCCCCGGAGGTCCTCGCCGATCGGCGCGTGATCTTCCGTCTGGCGGCACCGGACGCGACCACGGTCACGCTGCAGGGCGGGGACATTCCGGCGCCGGCCCGCGCCAACGCCCAGTTCACCAAGGGCCCCAACGGCGTCTGGGAAATGACCACCGGCGTTCTCGAGCCCGGCGCCTATCGCTACACTTTCGTCGTCAACGGCGTGCGCGTGATCGACCCGCGCAACCCCGCCACGAGCGAGTCGCAGAGCAACGTCTGGAGCGTGTTTCCGGTCCCGGGCTCTCCGGTCATGGACACGGTCAACGTCCCGCACGGCGCAATCGGAGCGGTGACCTACTACTCGACCGCTCTCGGACGCCCTCGCCGGATGAAAATCTACACGCCGCCGGGATACGAGTCAGGGACCGCGAAGTATCCGGTGTTCTATCTGCTGCACGGCGCCGGCGACTCCGACGATGCGTGGACATCGGTCGGGCGGGCGAACTTCATCCTGGACAACCTGATCGCGACCAAGAAGGCCAAGCCGATGATCGTCGTGATGCCCGCGGGGCACACCAACGCGGGCGGGGGCGGCCGGGGCGCCGC
>JBDTSX010000342.1:0-6038 GCA_039930925.1 Acidobacteriota bacterium
CTCCCCGTCCACCACCGCCCGGTCCGCTCGCAGGCGCCGCCCGGCCTCGGCGACGGACGGATAGGTGGCGGTCATGTCCTTGTCGCTCCGCGATCGAATGCGGATCTCGTCGCCGTCCTTGATCAACAGCGCGCGATAGCCGTCGAACTTGACCTCGTAGAGCCACTCGCCCCTCTCGGGGAGGGCCGCGACCAGCCGCGCCGCCATCGGCTGGATGAATGCGATCGGCTGCCGGGTGCGCGGGCGTGCCACCCGCCCATCGTCTCCGAGGTCCGCTGGATGTTCAAGCGCGCTACGCCGGGACGCCCCCGAGTATCGCCAGCGCACTGTCGCAAACCGCACGGATATGGTGTCTCGCTCCGTGCTAACATCCCGCCGCTCGCGCAACAACCAGGAGGCTCAGATGATCGGTCGACGTGCGTCCGTGGCGCTGATGACGTGCGTGGCGCTGGCGGGCGCGGCCCGCACACTCCACGCCGACGACAAATGGATTGAGGTCAAGAGCGCCCACTTCCTGGTGATCTCCAATGACGGCCAGTCGAACGCGAGAACGGTCGCGTGGCAGATGGAACAGATCCGCGGCGCGCTCAAGGTGCTCTGGCCCTGGGCCCAGGTCGATTTGAACCGCCCGCTGACAGTCATCGCGCTCCGGGACGAAGAGAGCATGAAAGCGCTCGCGCCAGAATTCTGGAGCAAGCGCGGGAGTGTTCATCCTGGCAGCGTATGGGTCAGCGGGCCGGACCAGCACTATCTGACGCTCCGGACGGATCAGCGCCTCGAGGAAACGCAGCTGATCAATCCGTACATGACCGCGTATTTCTCCTACGTGTCGCTGGTGCTCCGGCAGAGCGTCGTTCACGATCTGCCACTCTGGCTCGATCGCGGACTGGCGGGCGTCTTGAGCAACACGATCGTCCGCGAGAACGAACTGCTGCTCGGTCCGCCGATTCCCTGGCATGTCGAACAGATCCGCACCAGCGTGCGCCTGCCGCTCCCGGTTCTGCTCAAAATGACCCCGGCGTCTCCGGAGTTCAGGACCGAGGACGGGATGGGGCATTTCGACGCGCAGGCGTGGGCGTTCGTGCACTTCCTGATGTTTGGCGACAAGGGCGCGCGCAGCGGAAAGCTCGATCAGTTCGCGAGGGCGGTCTCGACCGGCGCCGACGCCGACACCGCGTTCCGCGAGTCGCTTGGCAGCCCTGACGACCTGCAGTTCCCGCTCTCGCTGTATGTCGGCCGGCCGGTCTTCTCCTTCGCACAGGTCAAGGTGGACGTCTCGGTCAAGCGCGAGGGCTTTCCAGTCCGGACGCTGCCACCGGCGGAGTCCGCGTCGGTCCGCGCGATGTTCCACGCGACGATGAACCGTCCCGTCGAAACAGGCGCCGCGATCGCCGAGGCGCGGAAGGCCGGACCGGCGCCCGAGAGCTTCGTCGCCGAAGCGCTGCTGCTCGACCGCGACAACAAGAAGGCGGAGGCGATTGCCGCCTACACGCGCGCCGTCGAGGCCGGTTCGAAGAATTCGTACGCGCATTATCGTCTGGCGATGCTGTTGTGGCCGTCCGATGCGGACCACGAGGGGCTGCTGCGGAACGAGACGCTGCTGGCTGCGGCTGTCGCCCTCAACATCCGCTCCGCCACCGCTTACGCTGCGCTCGGCGAGGTCCGTTCGCGCCTCGGAACCGGTGACCCGCTCGGGCTGGTGCGCCGGGCGATCAGCCTCGAGCCCTCAGAGCCGAGCTACCGGCTCGCCGCGGCCCGCGTGCTCTGGCGGGAGCAGAACTTCGACGCCGCGCTGCAGGATGCGCAGGCCGCGCTGACGATCGCGACCGAGGAACAGGATCGGCGCGCCGCGCAAGATCTGATTGCCTCCCTCGATCAGATCAAGAGCCGTTCGGCGGCACGGCCCGCGCCCTCCTCGACCCGCGCCTCGCCGCAGGCCGCCGCAGCCACGCCGTCTGTGGCCACGCCGTCTGTGGCCACGCCGTCCGCGGCCACGCCGTCCGCGGCCACGCCGTCCGCGGCCACGCCGTCGGCGGCGACGCCGTCGGCGGCCACGACCGTGGAGGCAGAAACGCGCCCGGTCTTCCGCACGCAGGAGCCCGGCGAAGAGCGCGAGGAAGGGACTCTGACGCGGATAGAGTGCACCACGGCCGGCGCCGTGATCTTCCACGTGCAGAGGGCGAAGGGCGCGATCCGGCGCACCGCTCCGCGGCTGCGCGACGTGGAATTCATCACCTATCGGGATGGTCTCGGGGGCAATGTCGGATGCGGGCCGCTGGCGGAGGCGATGCCCGTCTACATCACGTCGAAATCGGCGGCCGGCACGACGGCGGGCAAAATCGTCGTGGCGATCGAGTTCCTGCCGAAGAGTCAGTAAGCCGCGGTCGCCCTACTCGGCGCGGAGCGCCTCAGCGGGGTTGACCGTGGCGGCGCGGCGGGCCGGAATGTAACTCCCGGCCAGAGCCGATACGGCAATCACGGCAGCCACGCTGGCCAGGGTCGCGGCATCCCACGAGCGGACGCCGAAGAGCAGGCTCCGCATCAGCGTCGCGGCGCCGATCGAGCAGACGAGGCCGACGACGATTCCAGCGGCGGTCAGCCGCCCCGCGTCACCGAGGATCAACCCATAGACCGATCCGCGCGCGGCGCCGAGCGCCATCCGGACGCCGATCTCTCGCGTTCGCTGGCTGACCGAGTAGGCGACCACACCGTACAACCCGACGATCCCCAGGATCCAGGCGGCTGCCGCAAAGGCTCCGACCACCACGGCCGAGGACCGCCGCAGGTACGCCGCCTGCGACTCGTTGACGACGCTGCGCATCGAGGTTCCCGCAAACGTCGAGAGCTCCGGATCGATCTCGTGGATCGCCGCAGTCAGCGTCGGGAGCAGCTCCTCCTCGGCGAGCACCGTGCGCACCACCACCGCGAATCCGCTGGTCGGATCCTGCGCGAACGCCACATAGATGGTGGGTGGCGCCGGCGCATCGAGTGCGGCCTCCTTGATGTCGTCCACGATTCCGACGATCTCCATCGGCGCCTGCGACGACGTGGGCGCGTATTGCAGCTGCTGGCCGATGGGGTCCTCGCCCTGGAAGTAGTCCCTGACCAGGGCTTGATTGATGATCACGACCGGCGGCTTCGAGGCATCGTCCGCCTCCGTGAACGGCCGGCCGCGGTGCAGACGCGCCTGCAGCGTCGCGAAGTAGGGCGGGCTCACTTCGCGATACACCACCTCGTTGTGTTCTCCGTGGTAAGGGCGGCCGATCACCCTGATCCACATGGTGTTGCCGCCAATCAGCGGCGGGCGGCTGGTGATTCCGACGGCGGTGACGCCTGGAAGCGCCGCGATCCGGCTGGCGACGTTGCGGCTGAGCGCGAGCTGCTGTTCGGGTTTTGCGTAGGTCGAGCGGGGCGGCTCGACGCCGAGGACGGCGAGATGTTCCACCTGTAGTCCGAGATCCACCTGCAGGAGACGATACAGGCTCTTGCCGAGCAGGCCGGCCCCCGCAAGGAGCACCATCGCGGTCGCGAGCTCGAGGACGACGAGCTTCGAGCCGAGGCGGCGCCATGTCAGCCCGGCGAAGCCGCGACGGCCCTCGGCGAGCCCCTCGCGGGTTTTCGATCGGGACAGCAGCAGCATCGGCGTGAGGGCAAAGAGGCAGGCGGCGGCGAGCGCGAGCGCGCCGGCAAAGAGTGAGATACGAAAGTTCAGTCCGAGATTGTGGAGGAAAGGCAGCCTCGCCATGATCGTCACCGGCACCAGGGCGGTCAGCAGATCGGCCGCCCACCGGGCCAGCACGAGACCAATCGCCGTGCCGGCCGCCACGAGCACGAGCCCCTCGGTCACGAACTGGCGGATGACGCGCCCCGCCGATGCGCCGAGAGCACGGCGGACGGCAATCTCCCGCTTGCGGCTCTCCGAGCGGACCAGAAGCAGGCTGGCGACATTGATCGTCGCGATCAGCATCAGCAGCGCCGCGCCCGTGAGCAGCACCATCAGGAGCGGACGCAGCGTGCCGACAATGACCTCGGTGAGCGGCAGGACGGCCGCCCCCTGGCCCGGGTTGGAGTCGGGATACTGTTGCTCCAACTGGCGCGCGATCATGGTGATGCCGGCCGCGGCGCTCTCGACCGAGACGCCGTCGGCGAGCCGCGCCACGCCGTAGAGATTGTGGCAGCTTCGCCTCAGGTCGCAGGGGGTGGAGGCGTGGAGCGGCGTCCAGAAGTCCGCCGGCGACGTGGGCGCGAAGTGAAAAGCGGCAGGCATCACGCCGACGATCACGGTGGGATCGCCGTCGAGCGTGACGGAGCGTCCGAGCACATTTGCGTCACCCGCATATCGAGTCTGCCAGGCCCCATAGCTGAGGATGACGGTGCGGGGAGCGGCGGGCAGGTCCTCGCCGCGTTGAAAATCGCGTCCGAGCATCGGCCTGACGCCGAGCGTACGGAAGAAGTCGTCACTGACTCTCGCGGACGCAACGCGCTGCGCACCGGCGGCGCCGCCGAGCGTCATGCCGGTCGGCTGATAGGCGGACAGCGAGCTGAAGACCGTATTGAGCCGCTTCCAATCAAGGTAATCGGCATAGGACAGGTTCGACTGCGGAAACATCGGGACCGCCTCGAACACGCCAACCAGGCGTGAGGGGTTCGGATACGGCAGCGGCCTGATCAGCGCGGCGTCCACGACGCGAAGATGGCCACGCTGGCACAGATGCCGACCGCGAGTGTGAACACCGACGTGCCGGTAAAGCCGGGGCTCTTCCGCAACTGACGAATCGCAAAGCGGAGATCCTGAATCAGGTTGTCGAAGACTCGTCGCATGGGCGGGCGCACTCCTCCGCGGACCACACTCAGATTAGGGCGGGATGACGCGGCTGCTCGCGGCCGTCTGGATGCGCAGGTTTGACGACGGCGGACCGAGAAAGGTTGCGGTGCGCGGGGCCGGGTCGTACAATTTCAGGGTTGGCGGCACCATCGCCGCCGGTTGTGTGAGGTCGAGCGATCCGGATGAAGACACCAGGAGCACCCGTAACACCCGTCAGTGAAGAAGTGGCTCAGCCGCCACGGATCCGGCAGATTTCGGCGCCCGACCTCAAGGCGATGATTGAGAGCGGCCTGAGCATCGAGCTCGTGGACGTCCGCACCGACGAGGAACGGGCGATCGCCTCGATTGCGGGTTCCCGGCTGCTCGACAAGTCCTACCACGACTATCTGCTCAGGCTGGATCGGAGCACGCCGATCGTGTTCCAGTGCCATCACGGCATCCGGAGCCAGTCGGCCGCGGAGTACTGCCTGCTCGAAGGGTTCCGTAACCTCTACAACCTGCGTGGCGGCATCGACGCCTGGTCCCAGCTGGTCGATCCCACCGTGCCTCGGTACTGAGCGCGCCGGGTCACCGGGCGCGCACTCACGAGAGGACGGTGTCGATCTCCGCGAAGAGCGCGTCGATCTCGATCGGCTTGGAGACATAGCCGTCCATTCCGGCCGCGCGGCAGCGCGCCTCGTCCCCTTTCATCGCCAGCGCGGTCATGGCGATGATCGGCTGATGCGCACCCGACGATTTCTCCCGCGCCCGGATGATCCCGGTCGCTTCGAAGCCGTCCATCTCCGGCATGTGCACGTCCATCAGGACGAGATCGTAGCCTCCCCCGTCGAGCGCGGCGAGCGCTTCCTTGCCGTCCGCGACGACGAACACCGTGTGTCCGCGCTTCTCGAGCACACGGCTCGCGACCAGCTGGTTGACCTTGTTGTCTTCGGCGAGCAGGATTCGCAGCGCGCGGCGGCCCTCGTGCAGCGAGTGACGCGTGACGACCTGACGGCCTTCCGTCGCGCTGGCCGGCATGCCGAGAACGATGGCTATCGCCTGCAGCAGCTCGGCCTGGTTGAGCGGCTTCGTAAGATACGCCGCAATGCCGAGCGCGCGGCATCGGGCCCCATCCCCATGCCGTCCGCCGGAGGTCAGCAGGATGGTGGCGCCGGCGAGCCCGGGTTCCTGCTTCATCGCTTCGGCGACGGCAAATCCATCCATGTCCGGCATC
>JBDTSX010000343.1:0-6032 GCA_039930925.1 Acidobacteriota bacterium
GCATGCTGCCGCGCGCCACCAGCACGCGCACCCAGCGCGAGGCGACCTCGGGCAAAGTCGGCGGCCGCACCCAGGAGATCCAGCGCCTGATCGGCCGCTCGCTGCGCTCGATCACCAAGCTGAACGAGCTCGGCGAGCGCACGATCTGGATCGACTGCGACGTGATCCAGGCCGACGGCGGCACCCGTACCGCGTCGATCACCGGCGCCTTCGTGGCCCTCGTGCTGGCGCTCCAGCGGATGCGGAGCGCGGGCCAGATCAAGACCATGCCGATTCTCGACCATGTCGCCGCAACCAGCGTCGGCATCGTCGGCGGCGTAGCCCTGCTCGACCTCGCCTACGACGAGGACTCGAAAGCAGAAGTGGACATGAATGTCGTCAAGACCGGCGACGGCCGGTTCATCGAAGTGCAGGGCACCGCCGAAGGCCCGCCGTTCGAGCGCCGCGCCCTCGACGACCTGCTGGCGCTGGCCGACGAGGGCATTCGCGAGCTCGTCGAGCTTCAGCGAACGATTGTCGGCGACATCCGGAAATGAATCCGCGGCTCCTGGTCGCAACCACGAATGAAGGCAAGGTACGCGAAATCGTCGGCATTCTCGAGGGCGCGGGCGTTCAGCTCGTCACGCTTCGCGAGATCGCGGACATCGCGGAGCCAGAGGAAACCGGCGAGACATTCGCGGCGAACGCCAGACTGAAGGCTCGCTGCTACTCGCACGCCACCGGCCTGGTCAGCGTGGCGGATGATTCGGGGCTCGAAATCGATGCCCTGGACAACGCCCCTGGCGTTCATTCCGCGCGATGGTACGGCTCCGACTATCCCGCCAAATTCCGCAAGATCCAGGAATTGCTGCAGGCCCGCGGCGTGACCGGCAGCGCGGCGCGTTTCGTGTGCCACGTCGCCGTCGCGCGAGGTGATGCCATCCTCTTCGAGGCGGAGGGTGTGGTGCACGGCGAAATCGCGGCCGAGCCCCGCGGGAGCCACGGCTTCGGCTACGATCCCATCTTCTTCTACCCACCCTTCGCGGTGACGCTGGCCGAGCTCGATCGGGCGCGCAAGGCCACGGTCAGCCATCGGGGGCAGGCGTTCGGTGCACTCCGCGCCGAGCTGGTGAAGCAACCAAGCCTGATCGGCTGACGAGCGGCAGCGGTTCCAACCCTCCGCGGCGTCTCTCCGTCCAACCGGCATGAAGCTATTCGCCCTTGCCGCGCTCGTCGCCATCGCCGGCGCCGTGCTCCCGCAGTCCAGCACCAGCCAGACTGGCGCCTGGAGCGCACGGCTCCAGGACCGCTCGACCGGCGCCGATCGGGAGCGGTCGGTCTCGATCCAGCTGGTGGAGGACGCCGACCGACACTACGGCATTTCGATTCCAGCGTCGCAAGGAAATGCGCGACCTGGGGTACGGGGATCTCAGCATCGATCGGCTGGTGCAGTTCCGGATCCACGGCGTGGACGCGGAGTTCGTTCGGAAGACCCGGGCCGCGGGATTCAAGGGCCTCGATGCGCAGGATCTGGTGGACATGCGGATCCATGGGCGTCGATGGATGACGAAACGCTGAATACTGTCCGCGAGGGCGGGACTCAACCCTCCCGGTGGCGTCCGGCTTCAGCCCGACGCGGCCTCGGCGCCGGCATGGATTCCCCGAACAGGAACTGGAGCGCGTCCGGCAACCGGCGCGCCCAGGCCCCTTCAGAGTGGGTCGCACCTGGTTCGACCACCACTCGCAGGCGCTTTGCCCCGAGTCCGGCGGTCCGGAGCACCCGTTCCAGGGCCAGCACGTTGGCGACGGTCTCCTCGTTGAGGTCCAGGCGGCTGGTCTCCGCGGTGCCCACCCCCAGATAGATGCGCGACGGCCACCGCCGCGCCGCACGCGCGCGTCGAAGCAGATATCTGCCGCCGACGTAGAGTGACGGGCTCTCGAGGAGCAGACGGCCGAACACCCCTTCCTTGATGAACGCCGTGTTCAACGCCGCAACCGCGCCGTACGAGGAACCGCCCAACCCGGTCTGCGACGGCCCGGTCCCGACCGGGTAGGTCCGGTTGATGAACGGCATGACCTCCCGCGTCACGAACTCTGCATACTGGCGCCCGAGCGGCGCCTCCCTGGTCGGATTGCGATCGTCGTGCACCGGAAGATATTCACGCGCGCGCCGGTCGCCGCCGTGATCGATGCCGACGATGACCAAGGGGGGGATGCGCCGTTCGCGCACCAGCCACAGCGCGGTCTCGGCCACGAACCAGGTATTGCCCGCGAACGCGCGCGCGGGATCGAAGAGGTTCTGCCCATCGTTGAGGTACAGGACGGGATATGGACCGCCCCGGTCCGGCCGGGGACGTGACGGGAGCCACACGGTGACGCGGCGGGTCAGCCCGAGACGGCGGCTCTCGACGTAGTGCGTCTCCAGCATGAGCGGCTCAAGAGTAACCTACCTTGTGACAGCCGCTGCCCCGCCCGAGATGCCCACGTCCAGCGGGTTGCCCCGGCGGCCGGTCTGCAGATCGGACGGCGAGTCCCAGGCCCCTCCGTCGTCCTTCCGATTGAACCCGACGCTGTAGACCTTGTACCGCTTCCCGTCTGGCCGGTAGACGAGCGGGGCCGCGGTGAATGGGTCCAGGAGCGGCGCCTCCAGATAGGCGGGAACCAGGTCGGCGAGAGTGGCGGGCAGCGCCGCGATACTGGCCCGCGTGCGCGCCAGCGTCTCGGCGGCCAGTGGTGCCGCTTGGGCGAGATACCGGGGACCGGCGTGGACGCCGAACGGGCTCGCCAGCGCGGCCCATATCCCCCAGTCTCGTGGCTGATCCCCCGCGTCCCAGCCCCAGGCATCGGGCGGCGTCGCCCGGTCGAGCAGCGCCAGCGCCGCGCCGTAGTGGTCCTCGAGCGGACGCAGCGCGGCGAGCGCCGCGGCCCGGCTGCTGTCCCCCACCGAGGATACGCACAACTCCTCGATGGTCTTTGCGGCAGTCCTGAAGGGCGGCCAGTCGTCGCCGACCTGATCCATGGCCTGCGCGTAGTAGTGCGATGCCTGGCGCTGCTCCGCGGTGGAAGGATGCAGCTCGAACGAGGCGGTGTCCAGCCACTCGCCGCGTGCCTCGATCGCGTCGAATGCGCGGTCGAGCCGGCGTTCCTCGACAGCGCGCCAGATCGCGTAGGCGACGAACGGGCTCACGACCAGCATCAGGGTCGCAGCGAGCAGCCGACGCCGGCTCCGGGTTGGGACGCGAGGCGGTGTCACGAGCGGCGGCTCAGGCGGCCGATCCGTCATGGAATCTGACATCACGATCAGACAGACCTCACGGGTGCCACGGCCGGACCATTCTCCGGAGCCGGGCGGCGGACGGGTTTGGCATTCGCAGGGTTCTGCGCGATTATGATGCCGGATGACGACGACGCCTAATCCCTACGGTGGCGATCTCGGCGACCGCGATGCGCTCGAAGCCCTCGGCGAGACTCCCGGGCAGATTCGCGCGGCCGTGGAGCGCTGGCGTGACGACGATTTCGAGCGCAGCTACGCTCCAGGCAAGTGGAGTATTCGCCAGGTGCTGATTCACCTCGCGCAGACGGAGCTCGCGCTCGGAACGCGTGCGCGATTTGCCCTCAGCCAGGAGGGATACACGGCCCAGGCGTTCTCGCAGGACGACTGGCTTCCGCTCGACGATGCCATCGACGCGCGGACGGCGCTCGACGTCTACACGACACTGCGGCGCATGAACGTGGCGATGTTTCGGAGCGCCCCGCCAGCGCTTCGCGACCGCCCGTTCGCGCACCCTGAATACGGCCACCTGACCGCGAGCTGGATCGTCCATCAGATGGCCGGGCATGATCTCCACCACCTGAGACAGATCGAGGCGGCGGCGCGCGGGCTGAATCAGTGATCACTGATTGGTGATCCAGTCAGGCCCTGAGAACCATGCACGCGCTCTATGTGATCCTGCCGATTCTCGGCATCCTCGCGATCGCGTATCGCCACTACAGCGCGTTCATCGCGGCGCGCATCATGTCGCTCGACGACCGCCGCATCACCCCCGCCCACGAGCGCAACGACGGCCAGAACTATCACCCCACGCAGCGGCTCGTGCTCTTCGGCCATCACTTCGCGGCGATCTCCGGCGCCGGACCGCTGATTGGTCCGGTCCTCGCGGCGCAGTTCGGCTATGCCCCCGGACTGATCTGGCTGGTTGCCGGCATGTGCCTGGCCGGTGCGGTCCACGACTCGATCATCCTCTGGGCCTCGGTCCGCCGCGGCGGCCGGTCACTCGCGGAAATCGCGCGAGCCGAGATCGGTCCGGTCGCCGGGGTCACCGCGGCGATCGCGATCCTCTTCATCATCGTGATTGCGCTCGCCGGGCTGGGTCTTGCGGTCGTCAACGCGCTTCAGGACAGCGCGTGGGGCACGTTCACGATCGGCATGTCGATTCCGCTGGCCCTCTTCATGGGCCTCTACATGTACCGATTCCGCAAGGGACGCATCGGCGAAGCGACGATCATCGGCGTCACGGGAATGGTGCTGGCGGTGGTGCTCGGCAAGACGGTGGCCGGCTCGGCGCTGGGCCACTGGTTCACGCTCTCGCGCGGAGAACTGATCGTCGCGATGGCCGCGTACGGCTTCGTCGCGTCGGTGCTGCCGGTGTGGATGCTGCTCTGCCCGCGCGACTATCTCAGCGCGTACATGAAGATCGGCACGATCGGCTTCCTGGTCGCCGCGGTCGTGATCGTCAACCCCGATCTGAAGATGCCCGCGATCAGCCAGTTCGCCAGCGGCGGCGGACCGATCATTCCTGGGCCGCTGTTCCCGTTCGCATTCATCACCATCGCGTGCGGCGCGATCTCCGGCTTCCACGCGCTGATTGCGTCGGGGACGACGCCGAAGATGATCGACCGCGAATCGGACATCCGCCCGATTGGCTACGGCGCGATGCTGATGGAGGGACTGGTCGGCATCATCGCGCTGATTGCCGCGTCGGCGATGTATCCCGGCGACTACTTCGCGATCAACACCTCCCCGTCGGTGTTCGCAGCCCTCGGCATCCCCGTCGTCCATCTTCCGCAGCTCGAGGCCGCCGTCGGCGAGCACGTCGCCGGCCGTCCCGGAGGCGCGGTCTCGCTGGCGATCGGGATCGCGCAGATCTTCAGCGGCCTGCCGGGCATGCGCGGCCTGATGGACTACTGGTATCACTTCGCGATCATGTTCGAGGCGCTGTTCATCCTCACCACGATCGACACCGGGACCCGAGTCGCGCGCTTCCTGGTGCAGGAATTTCTGGGGCGGCTGTACGCGCCGATCGGACGCCAGGAGTGGATGCCCGGGGCGGTCGTCTCGACGCTGCTGGTCGTGAGCGCGTGGGGCTACTTCATCTGGACCGGCAGCGTCAGCACGATCTGGCCGATGTTCGGGATCGCCAACCAGCTGCTGGCCTCCGTCGCGCTGGCCGTCGGCACGACCATCATCATCAACCTGGGCAAGGCGCGCTACGCCTGGGTGACCGCGATGCCGCTCGCGTTCGTTTCCGTGACCACGCTCACCGCCGGCGTGTTGAGCGTGCGCGACATCTTCTGGCCGCTGGCGATCGGCGCCGATCGGTCGCGCCACGTGCAGGGTTATCTCAACAGCGGCCTGACCGTCGTCATGATGGTCTGCGTCGTCGTCATCCTCGCGAACGCCCTCTGGCGGTGCACACAGGTGCTCCGTGGCCGGGTCCCGCTGCTCGCCGATCCCACTCCCGCCCGCTAATCGACGCCCTTCGGCGGCTCGAGCATGGCGGACTGAAACCGTCAAAAATGTCACGATACGGAACATGATCAATTAAGTCTATGTATTACTGCGTTTTAGATGACTTAAGACGTCATTTTCTAGGTCCATAAATCGTTCACATGTTCCATATTAGAGCACGCGATAAAGTCTGGTTAGCTTTGAGCCGATCCTGTAAACAGTTCATTCATAGCTAGTTATCGGGAATGCCTCGACCCCGTCCTCCGTGGCTGAACAATTGCTGTATTGCTCGTTGTCAAGCCATGCTGTGCGATTCCGAACCGGG
>JBDTSX010000344.1:0-6029 GCA_039930925.1 Acidobacteriota bacterium
CGCTGGGCGAGGATGTGCGCGACCGAGGGCCGGCTCCCGTCCGCCTGGAGATGTTGCTCCTGCCCGGACACGATGTACTCCCGCTCCTCGGCAGAAAGCGACGGATGCCGCGCCGGCGACTGGTAGAGCCAAAGCCAGAGCGCGACCCACACCAGGCCGAAAAGGCCGGTGATGACGAAGGCCGCCTGCCAGTTGTACGACAGGATCGCCCAGGCGACGATCGGCGGGGCGAGCATCGATCCGAACGAGGCGCCGATGTTGAAGATGCCTCCCGCGATGCCGCGCTCCTTCGCGGGGAACCATTCAGACGTCGCCTTCATGCCGGCCGGGTTGGCTGAACCCTCGGCCAGACCGAGCAGGGCGCGCAGTCCGAACAGCGCCTGCCAGCTGTTCGCCAGCCCGTGCGCCATGCTGATGAAGGACCAGGCGACAGCGAAAATCGCGAAGCCGATCTTCAACCCGAGAACGTCGAGGACGTAGCCGCAGAGCGGCTGGACCATGATCGCGCCCTGAAAGGCCGCGAGTACCCAGGAGTATTGCCGCGTCGTGATGTCCAGGTCCTGGAGGACGGTGGGCGCGGCGACCGCGAGCGTGCTCCTGGTCAGGTAGTTGATCACCGACCCGAGCATGATCAGGCTGATGATCCACCAGCGAAGTCCCTTGATTTTTTTCATGAAGCGCACGCTGCGGTCACTGGACGAGGGTTTTCGGGAACAACACGACGGCCCCGTGGCGCATGATCGACGATGCCGCCGGCGCCATAGATTATCGATAATGTGGAGGGTTTGCGATAGCATCCCAGCATGACGCACTCGAGACGGCGCTTCGTGGCCACCAGCCTGGCCGGTCTCGCCGGCCTTTGCGCAAAGGGCGCTTTCGCCACAGACATCAGCCGGGACGGGGCGCCGCAGACCGCTCTGACGGCCGAAGACGGCTACCGGCTCTGGCTCCGCTATGCACCCCCCGGGAGCGTCGCCGCCGCCTATCGCCCACTGACGCAACAGGTCGTGGTCGAGGGCACCTCCGCAACGGCCCGCATCATCCAGCGCGAAATGACCGCCGGCATCAGCGCGATGATCGGGACCGCGCCATCGCCGGCTCCCCAGATCGCTCGCGACGGCGCGGTCGTGATCGGCACGCCCGACAATTCCGCGATCATCCGCGCGCTGGGCTGGAACACCGAACTCAAGACGCTCGGCCCCGAAGGCTACATCATCCGTCAGGCTCGCATCGGAAACCGGTCCGCGGTCGCGATTGCCTCCGCCGGCGAGATCGGCGCGCTGTATGGCGCCTTCCACCTGCTCCGGCTCCTCCAGACCGCGCAGCCGCTCGCGCGCCTGAACGTCATGGAGCGTCCCAAGGTGCAGCTCCGGCTGCTCAATCACTGGGACAACCTGGACGGATCGATCGAGCGCGGCTACGCGGGACGCTCCCTCTGGAACTGGGCCGAGCTCCCCGGCACGATCGACCCGCGCTACGCCGACTTCGCCCGCGCCAACGCGTCCATCGGCGTCAACGGCGCGGTCGTCAACAGCGTCAACGCCAACGCGCGCATGCTGTCGGCGGAGTATCTCTCGAAAGTCGCCGCGCTCGCGGACGTATTCCGTCCGTATGGCGTGCGAATGTATCTCTCCGCCAACGTCGCGGCACCGATCGCGCTCGGTGGACTGAAGACGGCCGACCCGCTCGACCACGGGGTGGTCGCGTGGTGGAAAGCCAAGGCCGAAGAAATCTACAAGCTGATCCCGGATTTCGGGGGCTTCACCGTCAAGGCCAACTCCGAGGGGCAGCCGGGACCGAAAGACTACGGCCGCAGCCATGCCGAAGGGGCCAACGTCCTGGCCGACGCGCTGGCCCCGCACGGCGGCACGGTGATCTGGCGCGCCTTCATCTACGACGAGGACGTGGATCCGGACCGCGCCAAGCGCGCCTACCTCGAGTTCACGAAGCTCGACGGCCAGTTCCGCGCGAACGCGCTCGTCCAGGTGAAGAACGGCGCGATCGACTTCATGCCGCGCGAACCGTTCCATCCGCTCTTCGGCGCATTGACGAAGACGCCGATCGTCGCGGAGATCCAGGCGACCCAGGAGTATCTCGGACAGGCCAAGCATCTGGTCTATCTCGGGACGATGTGGGAGGAGTTCCTGGGGTCCGATACCTACGCCAAGGGGAAGGGCTCCACGGTCGCGAAGACGATCGAAGGGGACGTCCAGCCGTACGCCGTCACCGGCCTCGCCGCGGTCGTCAATCCCGGATCCGACCGCAACTGGTGCGGCCATCACTTCTCGCAGTCCAATTGGTATGCCGCGGGTCGGCTCGCCTGGAACCCGCAACTGACGGCGCTCCAGATCGCCGACGAGTGGACGCGGATGACCTTCTCGAACGAGCCGGACACGGTCCGGACGATCCGCGATCTGATGATGGGGTCGCGGGAAGCGTTCGTGAATTACACGATGCCGCTCGGCCTCCACCACCTGATTGGCGGCGACCACTACGCGCCGATGCCGCAGAACGGCCGCGCGCAGCGAGCGGACTGGACCGCCACCTATTACCATCAGGCATCCGCTGACGGGATCGGGTTCGACCGCACCATGAAAGGCAACCAGGCGGTCGGGCAGTACTTCCCGCCTGTCCGCGATCAGTTCGACAGCCTCGAGACCTGTCCCGAGAAGTTTCTGCTCTGGTTTCACCGCTGCCGGTGGGACTACACGCTCAAATCCGGCCAGACACTGTGGAATGGCCTCTGCGCGAAATATGACGAGGGGGCCAGTCAGGCCGCGGCGATGCAATCGACGTGGCAGTCACTCGCCGGCAAGGTGGACCCGCAGCGCCACCGGGAAGTCGCCGACCGGCTCGCGATCCAGGTGGCGGATTCCGCCAAGTGGCGCGACGAAGTGCTTCAGTATTTTCAGGGCTTCAGCAAGCTGCCGATTCCGCCGCAGAAGGAGATTCGATGACCCGCCGGACGTTCGCGAGCACGTGGGTGACCGCCGCGATCGGCATCGCGGCCATCGCCGCCGCGATCCGGGTCGGGCCCTTGGCCGCGGCGCAGGGACCCAGGCGCCCGCCGATCACCGGCGTCGCATCCTTTGCCGTCAAGGTGTCGGACCTGGCTGCGGCGCGCACCTTCTACTCGGGAGTGCTCGGCTTCGACGAAGCGTTCACGATCAAGAACCCGGTCGGCGGATCCGACCTCACCACGTTCAAACTCAACGACCGGCAGTATGTCTATGTCGCGCCCGACCTGAAGGATCCGACCGAGAGCCGTCTGCTGTTCGTGGGCTTCGAGACGTCGGATGCCAGGGCGCTGCGGGCCTATCTGGGCGGCAAGGGCGTGGCGGTTCCCGCCGCGGTTTCCGCTGACGCCGAGGGGAACCTGTCTTTGTTCGTGAAGGATCCCGAAGGCAACCTGGTCCAGTTCATTCAGTACCGGCCGTCGTCGGTGCAGGGACGCAGCAAGGGCAAGGCGCTGTCGGCGCGGCGCCTCTCGGATCACGCGCTGCACGTCGGGTATCGCATCAGGGATCCCGTGAAGCTGGATGCGTTCTACAAGGACATCCTCGGCTACAGGTTGATCTGGAAGGGCGGCGGCCGCGACGACCGCTTCGACTGGATTTCGATGGCGGTGCCGGATGGCAATCAGTGGATCGAGTACATGGTGAACAACGGGACGCCGTCACCCAAACAGCTCGGCGTGCTGAACCACCTCGCGCTGGGCACCCTGGACATCGACGCGGCGCACACCCAGATCGTCGAGCGCGGCTACACCGACAAGGCGGATCCCAGCATCGGCCGGGACGGTCGCTGGCTGATGCACTTGTATGACAAGGACTTCACGCGGACGGAGTTCATGGTCCGGAAGCCCGTGAAGGAGCCCTGCTGCTCGCCGATCACGGATGTGATCGAGCCGTAGGGATCGCGGCGGCTTGTCCTTCCGCCTGAAGGCGGAAGCCACAGGTACCTTATTTAACCCGCTGACTGTCGCCTGAAGGCGGAAGCGACGATTTGCAGACCTGCCCTACGGTTCGCGCACGGCGCGGAAGCCGATCATCCGGTGGCCCTGGAATGACGGCCAGGCGGCCGAGCGCGCTGAGGAGCGCAGCTCGTACGGCTCGACGAAGAAGGTACCGCCGCGGACCACGCGATAGGCGCCGCTCGCCGGTCCTTTCGGGTTCTTCTTCGGGGATACGGCGTAGTAGTCGCGGCTGTACCAGTCCTGGCACCACTCCATCACGTTGCCGGCCATGTCGTACGCGCCGTACGGGGAGGCGTTGCTCTGCGTCTGCAGTTCGCCTCGCTTCGTGCCGTCGTAGTAGCCGACCGGCATCCCGGTGTCGTAGGCCTGGGCGCCGACGTAGTTCGCGCGCGACCGATCGATCGCGTTGCCCCACGGATACCGCCGGCCATCCGTCCCCCGCGCGGCTTTCTCCCACTCGGCCTCCGAGGGCAGCCGATACTTCTTGCCGGTCTTGCGACTGACCCAGTTCGTGTAGGCCACCGCCGAGTCCCAGTTGACGCCGAGCAGCGGATAGCCGTCGCTGCCGGGTGTCGCGCCGCCATGATTGTTCGGCTGCGTCCAATAGGGCACCTGCGTCCTGGGGACGACACGCCCCCCCGGCCAGAGCGCGGTATCGTCGTACCCGGGATCGTCGCGAAACGTTTTCCACTCGCCGTTGCTCATCTCGAACCTGGCGATGTAGAAGGCGTCGAGATCGACGACGTGGACCGGCTGTTCGCGCGGGTCGCCATCACCGGAGTTGTCTCCCATACGGAAGGGGCCGGCCGGGACGTAGACGTAGTCGCCATGTCCGTCATTGAGGGACTTTGGCGACGCCGGCATTTGCACCGCCGCGCCGAAGAGCGACACGCCACAGACCGCGGCAAACGCAATCAGGAACAGCCTCGCGTCCTTCACGATTGCGGCTTCCCGGGCAGCATGCCGCCAATCGAGAGGAAGTGCTTCAGCGCCGGCATCCACTCGGAGAACTCGGGGCTGCCGGTGCCGCTGCCGAATCCGTGCCGGCCCTTCTGGTAGACGTGGATCTCCGCCACCGCTCCCGCTTTGATCAAGTCCGCGAACAGCTGCGCGTTGCCGAGCGACGGCCCCTGGTCTCCGGCGGCCGACACCAGGAACGTCGGCGGAAAGTCCTTGAGCGATTCACCCGGCGTGGCGCGCCCCGCGCCATACACCAGTGCCAGATAGTCCGGCCTCGAGCTGACGCGGGCGACCGGATCGGCGGCGTCGGCGTCGCCGGCGCCCGAAGCGGCCACCACCGAGCGACCCATGTTGGAGCCGGCCGAGAATCCGATATAGCCGATCCGTGCCGGATCGAGCTTCCAGCGGGCGGCATTCGCTCGCACCATCTGGATGGCGCGCTTGCCGTCGAGTACCCGCGCGTTTCCGGCATACTTCGGCGCCATCCGATAGGTGAGCACGAAGGCCGTCACCCCCCAGTCGTTATAGCGCTCGGCGACGTCCATCCCCTCCCCGCCGTACATCAGCATGATGTCGGAGCCGCCAGGCGCGATCACGACCGAAGTGCCGTTGCCCTTCCCGGCGGGCGGGAGAAAGGCGGTCAGGAATGGCGTGTCGAGTGGCTCGTGACCTGCGGCGAGCGGGACCTGTCCTTCCTCCCACAGCGGAATGTTCTGATACCGGGTGAGCGGCTCGGATGCGGCCGGCAGCGCTGCCGCGGTGAGACTGCCGAGCGCCACGCCCACCGTCACGAACAGACCGGCTACGGTCCTTGCGATGCGCATACCTACCTCGCTCCCTCGGTCCTGGTGTCTGCGCCCGCAGTATAGATGAAAGACCGGAGCCCGCACATTCGCCTCGCCAGTGGGTCCGCGAGGGACACAGCACCGGCGAAGCCGCCGCCAGCGATCGATCGCATAAAATACTTTCGTCTCTCACACTGTTTCCGAGGCTCCCGCCATGACAGCGATACCACAGTTGGTCTCTACTCTCCGTCACCGTGCCGGCCGCACGGGTCGACGGCTGGGATGGTTCGTCACGATGCTACTCGCGG
>JBDTSX010000345.1:0-6000 GCA_039930925.1 Acidobacteriota bacterium
GAGGAAGTCCTTCCCGGCGTCGCTGGCGAACCAGCCGGCGGCCGCGGCCGGATCGACCGCCTCGCGCGTGCCGACGTGAAGGCTGAGGCCGAACAGTCCCATGTCCCACCCAAGGCCCACGGCGCCAGGCCCGAACTGATTCCAGCGCGCTGGATCGACGTGGGCGATGTGCTCGAGCGTGAGCCGCGTCGATTCTGCCGTCTCGGGCTCGAGCGTCACGGTCACCCAGCTGACGTCACCGCCGTACTCCCACGTCAACGCGAACCGCTGCGGCGGCTCGCAAGCCGTGATCGCGCCACCGGCGTTGCCTTGCAGCTGGTAGCGGCCGCCGAGCCGCAGCTCGCCCGAGATCGGAAGGAACCAGCGCGGGATCCGCTCGGGATTCGTCAAGGCGTCCCAGAGATCGGCGGCGCTGGTCGGATAGTCGCGCGTGGCCACGACCACGTGCGCCGGACGCCCGTCGTGCTCGCGATTCTCGACGACGCGGGTCGCGCCGCCGATGTGATGGACAGGGTCAAATGTCATGGCGCCATTTTTATCAGGCGTCACTTGTATTAGTCAATACTTATATTATTTTGGAGGTGCCGTTCTGAACCCGCTGACGCTACGGCCAGTCAGCGTCGAATTGGTTCCGACCTCATTCTCCGGGTGAGCCTGACACCGCTCTGACCTGCGCGATCTCTTCGGACGATCAGTTCCCGCGCGAGGCGGGCCGGCACCTCTGACTCACTGAGCGGTGAGTTGATGTCGTCACCGCACGCCATCGGGTGCCTGGCTCGCAATCTGCGTCGCCAGTTGCTCGATCGTGTCGCGATGCGCCAGCTTCGCCAGCCAGCGCTCCGGAATACCGTCAACACCGTAGTACGCACCCGCGATCTGACCGTACACCGCGCCTGTGGTATCGGCATCGTCGCCACGATTGACGGCCAGCAGTGCTCCGTCTTCGAAGCTCGTGCTCTTCGCGAATGCCCAGAGCGCCGCTTCGAGAGAGGCGGTGACGTATCCGGTGCCCCGAATGTCCGGCGGCTCCAGTCGCAGGAACGATCCGCCGGCGACCCGCTCGATTGGAGCGACGAACGGCTTGCGATCGGGCGACGGACTGAACAGCGGCTGTAGCAACTCGTCCTTCGATCGCCCCTGCAGCGCGCCGACGATGAGGCCGGCGAAATACCGGCAGGCGTCCACCGCTTCCGGATGCGCGTGGGTCGGCTTCGAGCTGTCGCCAGACATCGTCACGGCGCGTGCTGGGTCGGTCCGGAAGAACAGCGGGACTGGCGCCAGTCGCATCAACGAACCGTTACCGGCGGAGTAGGTGTCACGCAGGCCGGAGTTCCCCACGTCACCGTCAACTTCGAATCTCTTGAGCGCGGCGCGCACGGTGTTGCCGATGTCGAAGCAGCTGCCGGTGCTGCTGTGATGCCCGTTCCTGTACCAGCGAATGTAGCGGCGCATCTGATCGGCCGCGTCGAACCCGCCGGTCTCAACCAGGCTCTCCGCGAGGCACAGAGCCATCGAGGTGTCGTCCGTCCATTGACCCGGCTCGAGCCCAAACGGTCCACCGCCGATCATGTCGGCGATCGGCGCGAACGACCCAGGAGGTTTGAATTCCAGGGTGGTTCCGAGTGCGTCGCCGGCAGCCAAGCCAAGGAGTGCGCCGCGAATCCGACTCGAGATACTCATGCCTACGTTAGACGACACACTCAACGGCGGCGCGCCTTGCCGTCGGACCCTCTCATCGAGGCCGCGTTCGCACTCGCGAAATGTTCAGACTTGCTTCTCATCGCGCTCATCGGCATCGCGTAGACTTCGTGCCGTTCGCGAAGCTGCACGACGACGGCGCGGAGCAGCCGATCGTTGCCGGCGTACTGCTCGATACGGAGCGCGGCTCGCTCCAGGCGTGCGATCGCCTCTTCGAATCGGCCTGCACGATTGAGCTCGAGCGCCTCCGCTTGCGCCTGAGCGGCGTATAGCTGGGCGACCGCGAGGTCGACGACGGCGTTGCGGGACTGCCGATCGTTGGCGCGGTGATCGGCAAAGGTCCAGGCGATCTCCGCATCCGGCTCGTTGATGGCGTTCTGCGCGTCGGTGACGCCGAAGACCGCTCGCCTGGCTTCACCCTCCTTGCCGGTTGGAAACGTCAGTCGCAGCACCAGTGAGACCTCCTGTCGCGACGCCAGGTCCCCGAGCCGGATCGACACCTGTCCGTCAGCGTTTGTGTCCAGCGAGAAACGATTGAGCGTCTCGACCGTGATGCCGTCAGCCGCGCGGACGGTGACAGCGGCATCGCGCGCGACGACCTGGAGCGCCTCGCCAAGCTCACTCGTCAGGCAGTCGGGAATCTGAACCGGCGTCTCGACGAAATAGAAATGACCGGCGCCGGCCCGCGACAGGCCTTCGAGCAAGCGTTCGTCGAAGTCCACACCGAGGCCGATCGTCGACGTCGTCACACCGCGTTCCCGGAGCTCGGCAGCGTGGCGCGCCAGCTCGCCAGGTTCGGTGATGCCGTGGTTCGCCAGGCCGTCACTGAGGAGCAGGCATCTCGCGATCTGCTGCTGATCGATGAACCCCGCCAGCTGCTCGCACCCTTTCAGCCAGCCTCCGCCGAGGTCGGTGCTGCCGCGTGCCTGCAGATGCTGAACCTGGATGATGGCGTTGCGCACCGCTTCACTGGTCGCCAGCGTCGACGGCACGAGCACGTCCACCTGTTCGTCGTAGGACACGACCGCGAACCGATCGGATGCATTGAGCATTTTGAGGGCCTGCACGACGGCGTCGCGCGCCAGGTTGATCTTCGAGCCGCCCATCGACCCCGAGCGATCGATCACGAACGCGACGCTGAGCGGCTGACGCGCCGAGGCGCGCGGGGCATCCGGCGCGGCGAACGAGAGGAGCGCGTAGCGGACGCTGCGCCCGGTGGTGCGAACGAGCGTCCGGTCGGCCTGAACCTTCAGAGTCATGACTGCCCTCCTCCATCTGAACTATCGAAGACTGTGCGCGCGGCGGCCATCAGCGCGTCCAGCTGCCGCTGCTCTCCACGCGAGAGCGGGCGCCGCACGTGAAGCTCGATGCCGTCCGCGAGCGTGAATCGCTCCCACTGTGATCGCGCAGGAGGTGTGAGCGCAGGCGCCGGCTGCTGTGTCCCGATGGACTCGCGGGCCGTCCGCGGCGCGTCTGCCTTCGAGGCGTCTGCTGCCGACAGCACGCTACGGATGTAGTCCAACGCCGATGCTGCGGGCCTGGCGCGTCGTTGCACCGTCTCCGCGATGAGACCGTCGACCTGCTGGTCGGTCAGGCCCTTGGTCCGCTTTGCGATTTCTGCCAGCGGCAAATGCTGTGTCTGAAGCAGTCGAATCAGCTTGATCCGCGAGACGTGCCCTTCGCCGTAGCGGGCCCCCGGGCCGGTCGAACCGGCCGGAGGAAGCAGCCCGTGCTGGACGTAAAAATGCACCGTCCGCGGAGTCACGCCGGCGCGCTTACAGAGCTCGTTGATGTCGAGATCGATCACGGAGATCGCATTATAACAGTATTACGTTGCACTGTCACGTTTGATATTGTTCATCGTGTGCGATTCGGCCTCGGAGCCCGTCTCGCGGCCTTCACGCGGAGCGAGTCCGAAGTCGCGCGATCCGGGCGTCAACTGGCTGCGCGCAACGCCTGCGATGGACTCTTCGCCGTCAACGCGTCGATCAAGTCACGAATGTCGGAGCGCCATTGCAGCCGTTGCGCGACATCGGTTCTCCTTGCCGCCACCCAGGCGAGCACCTGCGCGGCCGCGTAGGCATCGACGCACCGCGTCGGCGTCCCGGGAACCCGGTGGCGTGCAGTGAGAGTCTGCTCGTGCGGCGGCACTTTCTTCACTGACGGCTTGCCGTCGAACCCGGTCGAAGCGATGCCGTACACTCGAGCGGCGGCAAGCGGTCCCCACTTGGCGGCGACCGGTCCACCGGCCCACGCCACCAGATGGTCGTCAGTGATGGGATGTGACATCCATTCCAGGAACTGCTCGCGGTCGCCGGTCGCGGTGTGCATGCCGTCCGCCAGGACCTCGGAGAACTGCTCGATGCGGAGCGACGGGGAATGCCGCTGCCGCACGCTGGCGCACGTGGTGCCGAGGATGAGGCCGTTGGCGCAAATGAAGCGGAACCAGCCGACCGCCGCGAACAGCGGCACCGTCCTGTCCACCGAGTTGACGCACTCGAAGGTCAGCGCCATCGTGTGGCCGTCGCCCGGGTCCAGCGCAAAGGCTTTCGGCAACGTGGCGCGCAGGGCCATCCGGGTGCCGTACTCGGAGAGCTCCACCTGCACCGGCACGTTCGCGGGATCGATCTCCGCACGTATCAGCTCCTCTGAGACGACCCGGATCGCCTCTGCGTGCTGGACCAGGACATAGCTCTTGGAGACGATCCCAACGGTGAGCGGCTCACATTCCCCGGCGGTGTGGCGGAGGATCACGTCGGAGAAGCGATTCCTCCCGAGTGGGCGGCGCTGGAACACGGGCAGCATGGCGGGGACCCGCCCGAGTGTCGTGTGGTAGGTGTAGACCGTTTCGCCGAACCAGTGCGGAAGCCTCATTCCTCCAGTCTACGGGGAGGGCATGACAGGCCGGGTCATACGCTGGTTGTTCGCCTCGCTAACATATCTGTGACGACGGTCGGTTCTGGTCGGGTGCCTTTCGGTGGTCGACCCCTACGCCTTGCATGGGCTGATTTATCCTCGATCAACAGCGTAATGGAGGGGTGCGACACGACTGGTCACATCGCGGCCACTCACCGCCAGCCCACTTCCGTTTTCTCCACCACCTCCCCGACGGTCTCGCACCAGGAACGCAGCTCCTCTCGTGTCGGCGACAGCTCGTACGGATGGAAGTGCGCGGCTCGGCTGAGCGTGGCCCACGCCTGTGCTGCCCGCCTCGCCAGCGGCTCGTCGCGGGTAGAGATGCGTTCACTTTGGCACCGCCCTGATCGCATCCAGGATGGTCCACTCGACGTGCCCTTCCTTGTCGTGGATGCGCACCACCAGCTCCGCCGTCATGTCTGTCGCGGTGAAGAGCGGCCTGCCGTCGGCATGCGCCAGCGGAAAGACGGCCCAGAAACGGTCGTAATCGTAGTTGCGTCGCAACACGCCGGCTAGCGCCTTGACGTCACGCAGCTGCGGGTTGATTGTTCCGCGGACGGCGTCGGCGGATCGTCCCTTGGGTTGGAGGAACGCCTCCCATGTGCTCGGAATGACCCCCGACCCTTCACGCGGATCGATCTCGATCATGATCACCGTTCCCGCGATCGACTCGGCCTCCGTCACCAGTGCGTTCGTCTCAGCCGCCGACAGGCGGCTCGCCAGCTGCGCCAGGCGGGCAGTGGCGCGAATCACATCGCCGGTCAACCACGTCGCCGCCAGCTTGTAGTTATAGGAGCGCTCGGTCTTAAGAAATCGCGCGTCGAAGACCCCGCCGACTCGCCCGCGTACGTAAGCCTCCGTGCCGATCTCCGCAGCCTGCTTCGCCGACCAGCGCAAATATGCATCGTCCGGTGCACCCGCCGTGATGGCGGCGGCGAGTGCCGCGGCAAGCACCCACGAACCGAGCGGGCCGCTCACTGAATCTGCCGACGGAGAATCGACACCACCTCGTCGCCGCCGACCAGCGTCTTGGCGACCGTCATGCCGACGAACCCGAAGCCCTGCTCCCCCGCTTCCGCGAGCTCCTTTTGCATCGTGGAGGTTTTCTTCGATGCGAGGAGGCGATACTCGAACTTCGGTTTGGGCTTGCCGTCTTCCGCGCGCTCGAGAATCGCCACGACTTCCTTACCGCCGAATGCGCTCTTGAACACCGTCTGGCCGCGGTACTCGAACCCTTCGTCTCCCGCCTCCTGCATCTCTTTCTGCATCGTCGAGGTCTTGTTCGTCGCCAGCAGCCGATAGGAATATTTTCCTGGAGTCCTGTCCTTGACCATGATGGCGACCACCTCGGAGCCGCCAAACGCGGTGTCTCCGCCCATGACGTCG
>JBDTSX010000346.1:0-6000 GCA_039930925.1 Acidobacteriota bacterium
CTTTCGACGTGCCGGACACTCCGGCCATCCGTCTACGGATCGTCGTAGCCGAGACGAAGCTGGCCGCGATCGCGGCTGGCTTCACCCTCGCGGGCGCGACCGTCACGATCGAGGTACGCAGCGGCAGCCCCGCCCGGGAGATTATCGCAGTGGCGGCCCAACGCCGCACCGATCTGATCCTGATTGGAGCCCACGGCCGCACCTGTTCGTCACACGCGGTGTATGGCAGCGTCGCCGAACGGGTCGTCCGCACCGCTCCCTGTCCGGTCTTGACGGCCTGCGAGCCGGCGTTCGACTTCGTTCCCGTGATGGCTGGCATGTCGACAGACTGTGCGATGTCGTGATGCCACCTGCGCAGAGTCAAAGTGGCGTCTGATTTCGTGCCTGTGGCGGCGGTGGCGTTGAGGAGGAGTGCGACATGGTCCGATGGCGGCGGATGGCATCCGCGGGGATGCTGCTGTGGATCACGACCAGCGTCGACCGTTTGCCGCGCCCCTTGGCCGTCGAGCCGACGTGCGGTCAGCTCGCCGGTGTCGAGTACACCATTCGTGCGATTCTCGAAACCGGCTGCGACGTGCCGGCGGGTCCGCTCACGCCCGCGGAGCTGCTACAGGTAACCGCGCTCTACACGGCCGGGGCGTACGCACCCCTGTGGACGGACGGGTCGGGTCGTCCCACCCCTGACGCGCGTGACGCGCTGGCGCTGCTCAGAAACGCGCCGACTGAAGGCCTCGATCCTCTCGACTACCACGCGGCTTCGCTGCAGGTCTCGTTCACCCGTCTCGCCGCCGCGGAGGCCGCGCCGCGAGCCAGCGATATCGTCGCATTCGATTTGGCCGTGAGCGCGAATACGCTGCGGTAGTTCCACCACCTGCGCGTCGGGCGCGTCGATCCAGCCTTCATGGGTTTCCGCCTGCCGGGCCGGGAGGTAGAGGACATCGTCGGACGGCTGAAGGCGGCGCTCGCTGCGCACCGCCTGGCGGCGACGGCCTCGGCGTTGACGCCGTCGCTGCCGCAGTATCGGCAGCTCCGCACTGCGCTGGCTCTGTACCGCATGCTTGCGGCCGAACCAGCCGGGTTCTCGTTCCAACCGTCTCCCGCCACAGCGCCCCCGAGCGAAGGCTCTGCTGAATTGGAACGGTTGGAGCGACTCCTGGTCGCGTTCGGGGATCTGCCGATGAGCGAGGCTGATCGCGCGGAAGTGTCCCCCTATGAAGGACGGCTGGTCGACGGCGTGAAACACTTCCAGATCCGGCACGGCTTGGAACCGGACGGCGTGCTCGGGAAGGGCACGCGGGCGGCGTTGAGCTTGCCGTTGCCATCGCGTGTGCGACAGATTGAGCTCGCACTCGAGCGGCTGCGCTGGCTGCCACATTTCGAGCGGAGGGGAGGTGAGCGGCGTCCTGGACCCGTACTGGGACCCGGATACACGGTGCCCGACCGACACGGCATTCCGCGGCACTGTCGCGGGGAGCGTGATGAAAGGGACGTTCGAATCGCGCTGCGAGAACGGGTTTGTCTCAACGACCGGACAATGGAAGGTCACCCGCCGCCGGTAGGCAGAGCGACCTCGAATTGCGTTCGGTAGAGGTAGCGGTCGCAGCGACAAGGAGTGTGTGCCCGCCAGCTGTGGACGGTCAAGGACCCGGTGAATCATCTCGAAGACATCAGCGCCGACCTTCAGCGAGGGCAGGTCGAGGGGAAATTTCCCGCCACCCCGTGAACTAATCCGCGCGATTGGCGGCGGGCTTCTCTAGGCGCCAGAACTGCGCTGAGTGGGGGCGGAGGCGCAGGGCTCTTCACGCGAGACGCGCAGCCACCATCGGGCACGTCCGCTCCGCGAGCACCCTGAGGCGAAGCATCATCTTTCGCTCCATGATGAACTGCGCAGGCTCGAACGCCGCGATCCAAAACAGCCTCCCCGCCGCGGTCGGGGCTTCAGGGCCGCGCGATCGCACAACGAGGCGGGTGGTGTGCGAATCGAGAGGCTCGAGGATGAAGGTCCACGTTCCACCGAGGCTGGTTTCCCGCCGGACCAGTCGCCCCCAATCTGCGGGGGACGCGAGCGACAGCACCCGTCCCGGATCGAGCCGAACCACCCTCTGCCGCGCTTCCCCGTGATAACGATCGGGTCGCGCCAGCCAGACGATGTCCCCCACCGCCCGCTGCTGCCACTCCGGCACGATTGACTCGACGCGCGGCATGACACACCGAAACAGATTCTCGAGCCAGCTGTAGCTGTAGAATCCCGCGCGGTCCTGCCCGATCTGCACGAGCCAGGACCACACGGTGTCCGCGGCTGCGTTGATGGTGACGGCTCGCGTCGCCACCTCGGTCGCGTTCGGGGACAACTCATCGCCGGGCCACGCCTGTGCGAGTTCGCCACGCGTCGCTCCCCAGCACAACGCCCACCGCCTTGCCCCCCAGAGCGCGGCGATCGCGCCGACCGCGACCAATCCGTAGGATACGAGCCGCATGATGTCTCCACCCTTCGGGCGGCGCGCCGGCCCTCGTGCCTCGAATCGCGTCGTCCATCGGCACTGAACGCATAATCCGAGCCGCCCCATCGCGGTGCCGGGTCGGTGGGCCCAGCACGGGCCAATCCCGAGACTGTGGCTGTTCGGCTCTGCCGGAAGGTCGGCCATGCTGCTGGAGATCCGGTCGATCAGTGCTGCAAGCAGCGGTGCGGAAAAACCACCACTCACGGTGGGATTTCTCGGGATAGTGAGTGGACCGGCCGCTCAGCGCCACGGCGCGCCCAGTTCCACCTTGCCTCGATTCCCCGCTTCCTCGTGTAAGCGAACATTGCTGCGACAGGTCGCGTGCCGATGCTGCGATTGCCTTCACAACTGCCGTGCCTGCGGCCAACAGCTTCGATGCGCGGACGCCGTGTCGGTCACCGGTTTGCTTCATCCGGGGTGGAGGTTTCCGTGGAGTCCATCAACAGACCAGTCATCGCTCTCCTCATGTCGCTGATGCTCGTGGCGGGTCTGCTGCTCCTGACGGCCGATCAAAACACTGGCCTGAAGCAATCTGATCTCGTCATCGTGCCGGGTGCGGGTCGCGATCTCTTCGTCTTCTACTGTGCGTCGTGTCACGGACGAGGTGGCAAAGGTGATGGTCGCGCCGCGACCGCGTTGAAGGTGCCGCCGCCGGACCTGACCGCGCTGGCAAGCCGCAATGGCGGTACGTTTCCAGCCGAGAAAGTAGAGGGGTTCATCAAGGGCGAGGGTCGCCTGTCCACACCGGCACACGGGGCGAGCGACATGCCGGTATGGGGGCCGATCTTCCAGGGCCTCGACAATCGGGATGCGATCAACGAGGCGCGTATCGAGACCATCGTCAAATACATCGCCTTGATCCAGGCCAAGGCGAGAGCCTGATCGAACCACCGGGACTCGCCTGGGAGCCGCATCATGGTCCTTGAAGAGATGACGGAGTCGGAGTGCCGCGCCATGCTCGCCCGGACGCAGATCGTCCGGCTGGCCTGCGCACGGAGTAACCAGCCATATATCGTGCCGATTCATGTCGACCTGGATGGCGACTACCTCTACGGCTATAGCGGCCAAGGCCAGAAGATTGAATGGATGCGGGAGAACCCCCTCGTGTGCCTCGAGGCCGACGAGATGGCGTCTCAGAGGGCGTGGGCCACGGTCGTCGTCCTGGGACGATATGAGGAACTGCCGGCCGCCCCGGACTATGCGGATTTGCGGAGGCGAGCCGAACAACTGTTTCAGCGGCATCCGATGTGGTGGGAACCCGCCGCTGTCCCACTCGAGGGAGGCGACTACAGGGCGCCGGTGCTATTCCGTATTCAGATTGTCCAGGTCACGGGTCGGCGAGGCGCTGGTGATGTCGTCAACCCGTCGCACGTCCTGCCGCGGTCGTCGGCCCCAGCCTCCCCGCGCTGGCTGACGCGGGTCTTACGGCTATGGGGGGGAGGCTCGCGCGTCCCGGACGGGAGTGAGTCGTCTCAGACATCGCGTCGATAGGGCCTCTGCGCGACTCGCGGCGGACCGCCAACGTGAGTCCCAGCCTTCATCGCCCGGCCGGAACCCTGGCCAGCCTGCTGCCCGATGGATGTCCTCACGTTGTCCTTCCCGTCCGATCCGATCGGGCCCCCTTGCATCTTCCGAAAGCGTGGGCCGAATACCCGCCCGAGCGAGTTGACGCTCGCCATGACCAGCACGTTGATCTGTTCCGAGCGGTGATTGGCACCTGGGACGCCGGAACGCGATGCCGTCCTCGCCGGCGTCCTTGCGGGACGTCACATGACAGTGCTGATGTCACGGGCGTCGCGCGGCGGCGACACTCTTGCAGCCCTGGTTCGTGAGGTTCAAATGATTCGCATTCTTCACGCGACTCTCCTGGCATCTCCCGCCGTCTTCGGTGTCAGCGTGTTACTGCACGCCCAGCCTCCATCGGCCTCGTCGACCTGGCGCATCGCCGATGTGCCCGCCGATCTGAAACCGGCGATCGAGCGAGCCGACATCTACATCACCGCGCAGCACAGCGCCTTGCTCCGGCAGTTGACCCAGGCCGTGAGCCGAGGGGGAGTCGCGCTGGCGATCGAGTCCTGCCATCTCGACGCCACCAGCCAGGCCTACTGGGTCGGCCGTCAGCACGGCTACGCGATCGGCCGTACCAGCGATCGGCTCCGCAGTCCGACAAACGCCCCGCGCCCGTGGGCCGCCGCCATCATCCGCGACTACGCCGGCAAACAGGCGGCGGACGTAGACGGATTTGCGCTGGATCTCGGTGAGCGAATTGGGGTGCTCCGGCCAATCGCGATGCGTCCCGTGTGCGCGTCGTGTCACGCCGCACCGGAGAGGATCAGCGCGCAAGTCAAGGACGTATTGACCGACCGGTACCCGCGGGATCGAGCCGTCGGGTTCGCGTCCGGAGAGATTCGCGGATGGTACTGGATGGAGATTCCAAAGCCGGCCAGAACGGGGCGGTGACCCCGGTATGACGGGAGGCCGCGTTGACGGAGAGTCGACCCGCGGCGCGCTCACCCTCGCCGGTCTGGGCGCATGCGCTCACATTCGAGCGGGGGAGAAGAGCTATGAACACTGATTGCACTCGCCATCTCGGACTGGCCCTGGCGCTCTGCGCCATCGGCTTCCCCGGCACCGCTGAATCACGGGGGGCGACCGCGAGTGAATTCGAGACGTCGCCGCTTGCCCTCGCGCCGCCCGTGGTGGATGGAACGCGGAGCCCCGGATGGACGCGGGTCACGACAACTCAGAGAGACGACGCGCTGAGCGTGCTCATTTCTGGCGATGCGGCACGGAGTCGCGCGGCGATGAGCGCCGCGGCCTGCGAGATCAGCCTGCTGGCGGCGGATCAGACCGTCGGCATGATCGGTGGGTTCGTCTCGTTCGGCATCGTCTCCTCGGCTCCGGACTGCGCGTGGAGCCTGTCGAATATCGAGCCGTGGATCCATCTCGAATCCCCCGTCGCAGGGTTCGGAAGCGCCACGATCATTCTCGACGTCTCCCGCAACGATGGCCCCGGCCGTGCGAGCGCGATCGGCGGCGGCGGCCAGACGTTCCTGGTGCGTCAGTTCGGGCCGGGCGAGTTTCGCCGCACGGCCGGAGACCTGACAGGCGACGGCATCGCGGACCTGTCAGTGTACAGGGCGTCAACCGGGGGATGGCTGGTTCCGGGATTGCGTGAGCGCACGCTCGGCGGACACCATCAGATCCCGGTCCCGGCCGACTACGACGGCGACGCCGCCGCCGACGTCGCCACCTACGAGACGGCGACCGGCCTGTGGAGGATCGGGGACGGCGCCGCGATCGCATGGGGGCTGCCGGGAGATATCCCGGTCGCTGCGGACTATGACGGCGACGGACGCGCCGAGCTCGCGGTATTCCGGCCCGCGCTGGGCCGCTGGTTCATCAGGAACGTGGGCACGTTCGACTGGGGCCGACCTGATGATATTCCGGTTCCGGCCGACTTCGATGGGGACGGCCGGGCCGACATCGCGGTGTTCCG
>JBDTSX010000347.1:0-5992 GCA_039930925.1 Acidobacteriota bacterium
CAGGCATTACTCGGCGGGTCTTCGAGGCTCTCATAGCTCTGGTTAAAAGGACAATCCCGGGTCAGCGGCCTGGCGATAGATCTGCGGCTGCCGCCCGATCGAACATGTAATCATCCCATCTCTGCGGGGCCTCGATCAACCAAACAGCGAGCCCAGCAATGACTCGCGCTCCGCGGCGCGGTTGACGACGGCCGGCGTCCGCGTCACGATCGACACACATGGGCGAACCCCGCCGGAACAATGCTCCCGCGCATGAGGCCGGGCAGGACGGTCCGCGCCCCGCTACCAGCCGCACTGCCTGGATTGCGGCCGTCGCCCTGGCCTTCCTCGCGGCGGCGGCCTTTGCTGCCTGGCGCCTGCCCGCGCGGCCGGTCCGCACCAGCGGCGGCATCGACGCCGGCACGTTGCCGAAGGGCGTATCCCGCGAGCGGCTGAACGTGGTGCTGGTGACGCTCGATACCACCAGGGCTGACCGGATCGGCGCCTACGGCGCGCGGGACGTCGAGACCCCTGCGTTCGACCGGCTCGCGGCGGACGGCGTCCTCTTCGAACAGGCGGTCTCGGTGGCTCCCCTGACGCTGCCGGCCCACTCCAGCCTCTTCACCGGCAAGTTTCCCCCCGAGCACGGCGTCCGCGACAACGGCGGCTTCTTCCTGGGCCCCGAGCAGGTGACGCTGGCCGAAGTCCTCAAAGGCCGCGGCTATCGGACCGGCGCGTTCGTCGGCGCCTACGTGCTCGACTCGAAGTGGGGCATCAATCAGGGGTTCGACACGTATTTCGACGACTTCGACCTGAGCCAGGCGCGAGCGGTGTCGCTGGCCGCGATTCAGCGGCCCGGCAACGAGGTCCTCGATCGCGCGCTGCCCTGGATCGAGGAGGCCAAGGACGGTCCGTTCTTCGCCTGGATCCACTTGTACGACGCGCATTCTCCGTATCGCGCGCCCGAGCCCTTCGGGTCGCGGTACAAGGGCCATCCATATAACGGCGAGATTTCGTTCGCCGACAGCCAGGTCGGCCGCCTCCTCACCCTCCTCGAGGCGCGACGCCTTGACGATCGCACCATCGTCATCGTCATGGGCGATCACGGCGAGAGCCTGGGGGATCACGGGGAAGGAGCGCACGGCTTCTTCGTCTACAACAGCACGACGCACGTGCCGTTCGTGATTCGCGCGCCGTTCAGCCTGATGCACCATCGCAAAGTGGCCGACCCGGTGCGCACCGTGGACGTCATGCCGACGGTGCTCGATCTCGTGGGAGCGCCGCCGCCCGGCCCGATGTCCGGTGTCAGCCTGGTCCCTCTTCTGACCGGCGCGAAAAGCGAGCTCGGACTCGACGCCTATTCGGAAGCGATGTATCCGCTGCATCACTACGGATGGAGCGACCTGCATGCCCTGCGGTCCGGACGCTACAAGGTGATTGACGCGCCTCGCCCTGAGCTGTACGACCTCGAGCGCGACCCGCTGGAGGCGGCCAACCTGTTCGCCGATCGCCGCGCCCTGGGCGACCGCATGATTGCGCAGTTGCGCACGCTCGAAGGGGGCTTCACCAAGACCGTCGCCGCGGTGCCGACCGGCGACGTGGATCCCGAAGCGCGCGAGCGGCTCGCCGCGCTCGGCTACGTCGGCACCTTCGTCGCGAACGCGTCAGACCCGAAGATCGGCCGCGCCGATCCGAAGGACAAGATTGGCCTCTTCAACAAGCTCGGCGCCGCCACCGACCTCTCGAAGGAGCGCGAGCGCGGACGCGAGGAACCGTTCGACAAGATCATCGCGCTCCTCAACGACGTCGTCCGCGAAGATCCCGACGTGATCGACGGATGGTTCATGATGGGCACCCAGTATCTCGGCCACGGCGATCTCGAGAAGGCGGTCCAATACTTCAAGCGCACGCTCACCCTCAAACCGGACTACGACCTGGCGGTGTTCAATCTCGCGCAGGCCTACCGCCGGCTCGGTGATGACGATGCGGCGCTGGCGGGATTCGAGCACTACCTGATGCTCGATCCCAAGGACCCGTTCGTGCAGTATCAGATTGGCGAGATCTGGCTCGATCGGGGCGACCTGCCGCGCGCGGAACAGCTGTTCCGCCGCGCGCTCGAGATCGATGCCCGCGTCGCCGCCGCCAAGAACGCACTGGGTGTGATCGCGCTGCAGCGTGGGGATGCGGCCGGCGCCGACCGGCTGATTCGTGAGGCGCTGGCGATCAAGTCAACCGTGCGGCTGGCCCACTTCAATCTCGCCCTGCTCGCCGAACAGCGGCACGACGCGCGTGGGGCTGAGCGGGAGTACCTCGAGGAACTGAAGCAGCATCCCGACAACTTCAAGGCGGCGTTCAATCTCTCGCGTCTCTATGAGCAGGGCGGGGATCGCGATGGACAGATCGGTGCGCTCAAGCAATCGATCGAGAGCAACCCGCGATTTGCCGAGGGGCAGTTCCTGCTGGCGCAGGTCTACCTCGAGAGAGGGACGAACCTGGGAGAGGCGGCTCAACTCGCGCGCAAGGGGCTCGAGCTCGCGCCGAAGTCGGCGTTTGCCCCGCTCGGCCACTACGTCCTTGCCGACATCCACAACCGGCAGGGACAGCGTCGGGAGGGGGCGCAGGAACTGGCGCTGGGACGGGCGCTCGAGGCGCAGCTCAAGACCAAATGAACGGGGACACTCAATCGGGACTGTCCCGATTGAGTGTCCCCGTGGACTCAGAAGGACCAGCGGCCGCCGAACGTCGCCTGACGGGCGAGCTGCACGGCGATGGGCGCCTTGTAGAGCACCGTCTCACCCTGGATCGTGGTGCTTGGCGCTCGATCCTGGCGGGATGTCACCGTCCCCGTATTGAAGAGGTTGCTGACATCCACGTAGACGCCGAAGCGGTGCCCCTGCAGACTGAACGCCTTCTCCGCCCGAAGGTCGAAGTTGTTGTAGAAGTCGTTCTTCTCGGTCCCGCGCGGCTCCAGGTAGATCTGCCGGCGTGAGGAGAGCGGCAGATTGAGCTGGCTGTTGCTGTACTGGGCGTACGGTGTGTACGGCCGTCCGCTCAGCCCGGTATAAGCCCCGCCGAGCAAGACGCCTACCCTCGGCACCTGATACGACAGGTACGCCTTGATCTCGTGGCGCCTGGAGTTGGTCAGCTCACCGAACCGGTTGATGAGTGCCGTATTCGGTGAGTTCCACACGTTGTTCCCGAGCCAGTTGCCGAACCCGGTGTTGTCGACGGACCCCTCGGCCTTCGACAGCGTGTACGACGCCTGGAAGCCAAACCGTTCGCGCATCGAACTGTTGAGCACCAGGATGAGCCCGCGGTAGTTGCGCTTCGGATCCGCCGTGCCGATGACGCTGCCGTCCGACCCGCGGTAGTCGTATCCCTTGAAATTCCGGATATCGAAGCTCTCGCTGGAATCATCCGGGTTGGTCCAGAAGTACCCGGTGATCGGCTGGTTGGTGAGCGGATTGTTCAACGGCACCGCGCGGAAGCGCGCGTCAGTGATGACGTTGTTGATGAAGTCGCTCGTCTTCCGCCACACGCCAGTGGCAGTGAAGCGGACACTCCGCGTCAACTGGCTCTCCCACGCGACATTGAACTCGTCGGTGCGAGGATGTTTGATGTTCGGGTCGATCCCGTAGACGCTGGCTGGGGTCACCACTTCGGAGTCGCCGAGCGATCCGTCGCTATTGATCGTCGTGTAGACGGTGTCCTGCTTGCCCGGGGTCGCCTGCGTGTAGAACGCGCTGGCGGTGCCCTCGAAGTAGCGGCCGTAGAATCCGCGGAGGACCGCGGTGCCCTTCCCGGTGATGTCGAGCGCGGCGCCGAGGCGAGGGCCCCAGGCCGCGCGCGGCGTGTAGACGTCGTCTTCGAGCACCGGGCTGTAGCCCCGAATGCGATCGAGCCGGACGCCCAGATTCATCGTCAGGCGGCCGGCAGTCCATTGATCCTGCGCGTAGGCCGACGTCCGGTGGTTGTCGCCCTGAACGTCGTACCCGTAGTTGACGCGGTAAGACGGAACGCCGCTGTAGGCGAGCACGTAGAACCCGGCGGGGCCGTACGGCTGGTACTGCGTGCGCACGTGGCTGCGCTCGATCTCGGCGCCGAACTTCAGCGAGTGATGCCCGAATGTCTCGGCGTACTTGGTCAGCGCGACCTGTGCCTGGTTCCGGCTCCGGTCGGCATAGTACTGCCCGCCGCCGCCGCCGCTGTACTCGTCGAGGTCGGCGTCATATGTGTACGGCGAGGCATCGATCGGATCCAGGTTGTAGTAACCGCTGTAGCCGGTGATCTTGGATTCGAGGAAGACGCTTCCGCCGAACACCTTGCGCCACTGCGCGTTCCACACCCATTCGGGCGCATCCTCGTTGACGGTCTGGCGATCCGTCGCCTGTTCCACCGGCCAGAACCCGACGCGGCCGGTCTGGTTGTACAGGTCGTACTGGGTGCCGATGATCACCGTGTCCGTCTGGGTCGGCTGGAACGTCATCTTCACGTTGAACCGTGGGCTGACATCCGTCGAGTTCGACACCGGCCCCGAGGGATCGGTCAAGGCCGAATACCGCTGGATGCTCGCGAAGAAGAACGCCTTGTCGCGCTTCACCGGCCCGCCGATCTGCACGGTGTAGTCGGTCAGCTTCTTGGTGACCGCCGCCGAGCCGAGGGTTGGATTGTCCGCGAGAATCTTGGCCCCGACGTTGTTGCTCGCGAGCGAATCATTCGTGTAGCGCATCGAGAAGAGGCCGGAGTAGGCGTTGCTGCCGGACTTCGTGACCGTGTTGATGATGCCGCCCGTGAACCCGCCGTATTCCGCCGGCGCACCGAGCCCGCCGATCTGCACTTCCTGGATCAGGTTCTGGTTGAAGAACGTCCACGCGGACCCGCCTTCAGGATCGCGTGTGTCCACACCGTCAAGAAGAAGCGCGTTGCCATAGCTGGCCTGACCGCCATACGCCGAGCTGCTGTTGATCCCAGGCGCGTAGTTCAGCAGGCCGGTGGAGGTCGATGAATAGATCGGCGTGAGGGTCAGCAAATCCGAGCTGACACTGCTGTTGGTCGAGGAGCTCTTCACGTCCAAGAGCGCGCCTGCGCCGTGGACCTCGACCGACTCCGACACGCCGCCGACCTTCAGGCTGAAGTCCACACCGCTGGTCTTGCCGAGGGCGACGACCACCGAATCGATTTGCTGCGGGAGGAATCCCGGGAGCTCGGCCTTCACGCTGTAGGTGGCCGGCTCGATGCCGACGAACCGGTAGTCACCCTGTGCTCCGCTGACGCTCGACTGGGTGCCGCGCGGACCGGTCAGCGTGACGGTCACGCCGGGGAGAATCGCCCCTTGTTGATCGCGCACGATGCCGTCGATGGTGCCGGTCTGCGTCTGCGCGTCAGCGGTCGCGGCGCACCCGACCGCGAGGATCACGGTGGAGATCAGATGCGTGAGGCGTCTCATCGTCATCGTGCTACTCCTTCCCCGCCGAGTGGATGCGGTCGTGACTGCTGGAGTAGAGCGCGTATCCCGTCCCGGCGATCATGACCGCAGCGATGACCACACCCGCGCGGGTCTTGAAGAACCCGGGGGACTGGGCCGCGAGGTTGCCCTGCTCCGCGCGCCTGACTGCTGCCGCTCGTCCGGCGCGAAGGTCGCGCGCGACGAGCCCGGCCATCGCCTGCTGGAGGTTCTGCGCCTTGGCAGACACAGCGGCAGGCTGGATCTGCGGCGCCTGTTGGACAGTGGTCACTGCCCCGCTCGCTGCCGCCGGCCACGGAACCAGCGCGACCCCTACCGCGAGCAGCACTGCTCGCGGTAAGCCGCCGCGCCATCTTGTCCACCTCTCTGTCACGGGATGCCTCCCCTCTGAAGCGAAGAACGCGTCGCCTGTCACGCGAAACCGGCTGATTAGCCCAGTGCCACGATTGGCGCGGAGTATATAAGAAGTCACCCTCTGCGAGGTATTTTTCTGACCGACAAAAATGGAGCAACTTCTGACTATCCAAGAAGTTGTAGCGATCTCCCGGA
>JBDTSX010000348.1:0-5973 GCA_039930925.1 Acidobacteriota bacterium
CGACATCGATCTTCACGCCGGTGCGCTCGATGATGCTGCGGATCATCTTGCCGCCGGGTCCGATGACGTCGCGGATCTTGTCCACCGGGATGCGGATCGTGATGATGCGCGGCGCGTGCGTCGAGACGTTGGTGCGTGACTGCGAGAGCGTCTCCTGCATCTTGTCGAGGATATAGAGCCGCCCCTTGCGCGCCTGCTCGAGCGCCTTGCTCATGATCTCGGCGGTCACGCCGCCGACCTTGATGTCCATCTGGAGGGCGGTGATGCCGGCCACCGTGCCGGTGACCTTGAAGTCCATGTCCCCGTAGTGATCCTCGGCGCCGGCGATGTCGGAGAGGATCGCGTACTGGCCGGTCTCCTCGTTCATGACCAGGCCCATCGCGACGCCGGCGACCGGCGCCTTCATCGGGACGCCGGCGTCCATCATCGCCAGCGAGCCGCCGCAGACCGAGGCCATCGACGACGACCCGTTCGACTCGAGGATCTCGGAGACGACGCGGACCGTGTAGGGGAACACGTCTTCGGCGGGCATCATCGGCATCAGCGACCGCTCGGCGAGCGCGCCGTGGCCAATCTCACGCCGTCCGGGTCCGCGCAGGAACTTCACTTCACCGACCGAGAAGGGGGGGAAGTTGTAGTGCAGCATGAAGCGCTTCCAGGTTTCGCCGTCGACGGTCTCGACCTTCTGCTGGTCGTCGGCGGTGCCGAGCGTCGCGGTGACCAGCGCCTGGGTCTCGCCGCGCGTGAACAGGCACGAGCCGTGGGTGCGCGGGAGGACGCCGACCTCGATCGTGATCGTGCGGATCTCGTCGAACTTCCGCCCGTCGAGGCGCTGGCCGCGCTCCAGAATCTCCTCCCGGAGGATCTTCTCTTTCAAGCTCTTGGCGATCAGTTTCTTTTCGAGTTTGACCTCGGGATCCAGATCGTGCAGCTCCGCCAGGTACTCGTGCAGCACCTTGTCAACGGTGGCGTAGTTCTCGAGCTTGTCCTTGATCCGCATCGCGGCGCTGAGCGGTCCGAGGACCCGGCCTTCGACTTCCGCGACGAGCTCCTTCGAGCTCTCCTTCTTCGCGGGAGCCGGCCGCTTGGTCTTCCCGGCCTGCGCCGCCAGCGCGTCGATGCCGGCGACAATCTCCTTGATCGCCGCGTGCGCGCGCTCGAGAGCCTGGACCATCTGGGCTTCCGGCACTTCCTTCGCACCGGCCTCGACCATCACGATGCCGTCCTTGGTGCCGGCAACCACCAGATCGAGCGTGCTGCGCTTGCGCTGATCGAACGTCGGGTTGATGACGAAGTCGCCGTCGGCGAAGCCGACGCGCACACCGCCCAGCGTGCGCGCCTGCGGAATGCTCGAGAGGGCCAGCGCCGCCGACGCGCCGGTGATCGCGAGCACGTCGGAGTCGTTGTCGGTGTCGGCGGAAATCACCAGGGCGATAATCTGGGTTTCGTTGCGCCAGCCGGCAGGAAAGAGCGGGCGAATCGGGCGGTCGATCAAGCGGCTCGTGAGCACTTCCTTTTCAGGCGGCTTGCCTTCGCGCTTGAAGAACCCGCCGGGGATGCGGCCCGAGGCGTAGGTATTTTCCTTGTAGTCGCAGGTCAGCGGCAGGAAGTCGACGCCCTCCCGGGGGACGGAGTCCGCGCACGCGGTCACGAGGACCATGGTGTCGCCCATCCGGACGATCACCGATCCGTCAGCTTGCTTGGCCAGGCGGCCGGTTTCGATCGAGAGCGTCTTTCCGCCAGCCGAAATCTCACGTGTGTGCATGTGCGTCCTTCTGTGTTGAGCTGCGCCAGCTACTGGTGTGCTTCGCGTGTTTGTGGGGCGTGCCTGAGGCCCGAAGGGGCTTAGGGCTGAAGGCTGAAGGCTGAGGGCTCAGGGTACGGAGTCCCGGGCCTTCAACCTTCACGCCTATTTCCGGATGCCGAGTCGTCGGATCAGTTCGGAGTAGCGGTCGGTGTCCTTCCGCTTCAGGTAGTCGAGCAGGCTGCGGCGCTGGCCGACCAGCATCAGCAGGCCGCGGCGTGAGTGGTGATCCTTCGAGTGGGTCTTGAAATGTTCGGTGAGGTAGTTGATGCGCTCGCTGAGGAGCGCCACCTGTACTTCGGGAGATCCGGTGTCCCCGTCGTGTTTCTTGTACGTGCTGATGACTTCGGACTTACGGTCTTTCGTAAACGCCACTGCTGCCTCCACGCGCGGACCAGACTCGGCAGCCAACCGCTGCCGTACCAGACCGCCGTCTAGTTGTTGTGTGAAAATTGCAACCTGATTGTCGGGGAACAAAAAGTTCGGCAACACCCGCGCGGCGCCCGTCTCCACCCGAATCACAATTCCAATTGTCTCAGTATTTTACACCAATACGATCACGGGGTGCAAAAAGCCGCCCGGGCCGATTTCCGCGATGCCGAGCAGCGTTCCGCCGGTATCGACGAGGCGCCAGCGGCGCGTCCCGCCGGAACTTCCCGGCCCCTGCAGCTGCAGGGCGGCCGCGTCGGTGAGGTCCTCGTTCGTCAGTGCATTCCCGTGGCTGGCGCGCCGCGCGCCGCGCTCGGTGAGGACGATCGCCGGGACGTGGGGGAGGAGCGCGTTCAACGGGATCAGCCACCGGGCGCCGCCAGGACCGTCGGCTTCGATGGTGTCGAGCGTGACGGCCTGCTGCTCGCCGAACGCCCCCGCCTTGACCCGGCGGAGCGTCTCGATATGACCGCCGCAGCCCAGCCGGCCGCCGAGATCATGGGCGAGCGACCGCACGTAGAACCCCGCGGAGGCGCGGACGAGGATGCGCGCGAGACCGCCTGCATAGGACACGAGAGAGAGATCGGTCACGGTGACCGTCACCGCGCGCGGCTGGACCGGCTCGTTCCGGCGAGCGAGGGTATAGGCGGCGACGCCGTCAATCTTCTTGGCGGAATACGCGGGGGGCGACTGCAAGTACGTCCCCCGGAACTGATCGAGCGCCGCTTCGACCACCAGGGCGTCGATGCCGTCGGGGGGCTGTGGGGGCGGACCGACCCGGCCTGCCGCATCGTAGGTCTCGGTGGCCAGTCCGAGCCGGACGCCCGCCTCGTACTCCTTCTCGGTCCCGCTGAAGAGTGCGGCGAGGCGTGTGGCCCGTCCGATCACCAGGGGGAGGACGCCGGTCGCGAGAGGATCGAGGGTGCCGGTGTGGCCGATCCGGCGCGTCCGCAGCGCCCGCCGCACGCGCGCCACGACGTCGTGTGAGGTGGGCCCCGCGGGCTTGTCCACCACGAGCACCCCGTCGAGTGAGTCAGTCATTTGAGGGGTCCGGGGTCCGGGATCCGGGATTCGGGATTCGGGATCCGTGAGTCGTGAGTCGGAGTCGGAGTCGGAGTCGGAGTCGGGGTCGGAGTCGGAGTCAGCACTTGCGGTGCGGCGTTCGGATCCCGGATCCCGGATCCCGGACCCCGGCCCCCGGCCCCCGATTGTCATGGCCTCGACTGCAGCCCCTCGGCGATCGCCGCCACGAGCTGCTCGACGATTCGCGGCTGCACCTCCGCCAGCGTGCCGTCGACCGTGAACCCCGCGGCGTTCTTGTGGCCGCCGCCGCCGAACGCGGTCGCGACACGGCGCACGTCCACGTCGTATTTCGAGCGCATGCTGACGCGGATTGCCCCGTCCGCGGCGACCTTGAAGAACACGACCGCCTGGATCTCGCGGGCGGTCAACGGCAGGTTGATCAGTCCTTCCGTATCGTTGTTGGTGCTGTGCGAGGCTTCGAGCATCCGGTCGTCCATGAAGAGCACCGCGAGCCGTCCCTCGTCGACGAGCTCCATCCGGTCGAGGAGCGCGCCAATCAGTTTCAGCTTGCCGAAGCTGTTGCTGTCGAACACGCGCCGCGCCATGATCGCCGGGTTGACTCCCGCCTCGACGGTCTGGCGGCAGATGTCGAACGTCCGCGGCGTGATGTTCGAATGGTGGAACGATCCGGTGTCGGTCAGGATCCCCAGGTAGATATGCGTGGCGATCTCGACGCAGAGCGGCACGTCGAGCGCGCGAATCAGGTCGAACACCATTTCGGCGCACGCGGCCGCGCTCTCGTCGTACCAGTTCAGCGCGCCGTACATCCGGTTCCCGAGGTGGTGATCGATATTGATCAGGAACTGCCCTTCGAGTCCCGCCACGCCCGCCCGGCCCAGATCGCTGCACTCCATCACGATCACGGCATCGACATCCGGCGTGACCTCGCTCGCGATCTCGATCCGGTCCATTCCTGGGAAATCCCGATAATGATCCGGCGCGGGGTCGGCATTCACGATGCGGACCTGTTTTCCCATCGCATCGAGCGCGAACGCCATCGCCAGCTGCGACCCGATCGAGTCGCCGTCCGGCCTGGCATGGGACGTCAGGAGGAAGCGGGTCCGGCGGAGGATTTCGTCGCGGATGTCTCTGAAGGGCGGCGTCATGGCGCCCGGTCCTAGCGGCTCGCTACTCATCAGTTTTCGGTATGTCGCCATCCTGCTCGGTGGGTGGGGTAGTGGCTTCCTGGGCGGTGCGGTCCGATTCGAGCTCCAGGAGGATGCGCTGGATGCGGTCGTTCTTCTCGATCGCTTCGTCGAAGGAAAAGGTCAGTTCCGGGACGCGCTTCAGCTGGAGCCTGCGGCCGACGTGACGGCGAAGAAAGGGAGTCGCCCGCTCGAGCGCGCGCGCCGTTTCCTTGCGCGCCTTGTCGTCGCCGAGCGTCGTGTAGAAGACGCGAGCCTGCTGCAGGTCGGCCGAGACTTTCACCTGGGTGACGGTGAGGAAGCCGATACCGGGATCGTGCACTTCGCGCGTGAGCAACTCGGCCAGTTCCGCGCGAATCTGATCGCCGACGCGAGTGGCTCGTGAACCTTGAGGCATGACGTCACATTATGTACCCGCGGCCGCGACCTTGGAGTCAGCGCGCCAACCCGGAAGGGGTCGCGACGGCGGGTGCGAGCTTAGACCGGCGTCGCCACGCGTTCGACGACGAACGCCTCGATGATGTCGCCCACCTTGATGTCGTTGTACTTGTCGAAGCCGATACCGCACTCGAACCCGGCCTTGACCTCCGAGACGTCGTCTTTGAAGCGGCGCAGCGATCCGATTTTCCCCTCGTGCACCACCGCGCCGTCGCGCAGCAGCCGGGCCTGGGTATCGCCGGACCGCGTGATGCGGCCTTCCCGAACCATGCAGCCCGCGATGGTCCCGAACTTCGGGGTCTTGAAGGTGTCGCGCACTTCGGCCGTGCCGATCCGTACTTCCTTGAACGTCGGGTCGAGCAGCCCCGCCATCGCCTTCTTCATCTCGTCGACGACGTTGTAAATGATGGCATGCTGGCGGATGTCGACCTTCTCGCGGTCGGCGACGTCGCCGGCATTGCGATCCGGCCGGACGTTGAACCCGATGATGATCGCATTCGACGCGGAGGCGAGCAGCACGTCGGACTCGTTGATCGCGCCGACGCCGCTGTGGATGATCCGGATCTTGACCTTGTCGTCGCTGAGCTTGGTGAGCGTGTCGCCCAGCACTTCGGCCGATCCCTGGACGTCCGCCTTGATGATGATCGGCAGTTCTTTGATGCCGCCTTCGGCAATCTGCGCCTGCAGCGATTCGAGCGTGAGCCGGCTGCCTTTGCCGCCGCGCGATTTTTCCTTCGCCTGGGTCTGGCGGAAGAGCGCGATCTGGCGCGCCTTGGCGGCATCGGTCAGCGCCTGGAACGCATCGCCCGGCGCCGGCAGTCCGCCGAGGCCGAGGACCTCGACCGGAGTCGCCGGACCCGCCGCCTTCAGCGGACGCCCGCGGTCGTCGATGAGCGCGCGGACCTTGCCGACAATCGTGCCGGCAATCAGCGTGTCGCCGACGCGGAGCGTGCCGTCCTGCACCAGGATGGTTGCGACCGGCCCGCGTCCCTTGTCGAGCTTCGCTTCGAGCACCGTGCCCGAGGCATTGCGCTTCGGATTGGCCTTCAGTTCGCCCAGCTCGGTGACCAGGAG
>JBDTSX010000349.1:0-5966 GCA_039930925.1 Acidobacteriota bacterium
AGTGGAACGACGTCGAGGTCAGCGGCCCGCCGACATACATCTTCGCCAGGATGTTGCGCTGCCACGGCAGCCGCATCGACGTACTGCCGTAGTCGCGGACCAGTGTCCAGTCGATGTCCTCGCGCATGTCGGCGTGCCGATCGAGCAGCTCCATGAAGGAGCCATACCAGCCGCTGCCGCTCCGCGCGGCGCTGAGCAGGTCCTTCATTTTCATGCCGCGCTCGGCCGCGTCGACGGCGTCGGCTCCGGGCGTGGACTGCACCTTCCAGGTATGCCCGTCGAGGACGTCGATCTCCTCCTGGCCGCAGCGCTCGAGGAGATACTCGAAGGTCCATTTCTTCACCGCCGGCCACTCCGCGGCAATGCCCTCGAGCACCACCGGCTTGCCGGTCATGAAGTACTCGCGACGGAACTGCTCGGGCGACAGATTGCGCCGCCGCTCGACTGGCAGCGTGCGGCCGATCGGACGATCCCGCATCGTCTCCAGCATTTTCGCGTGCCACGACGCGCGACCGCCGGTGCGCGACAGGCCGAGCTTCCGGCCGAGGAACCAGTCCGTGGTGAAGGCGGTGTTGAAGGCATACCTGTGCGTCCGGTCGACCCCGGCGTTCATGTCCATGACAGCGACCACTCCTTTACCGATTCTTGGTGGCGAGGCGAGCGCCGCGGCCGTCAGGCGGCTGGCGGCAGGCGCAGCACCCACCGGTACGCCTGCACCATGTCGCGCTCGAAGCCGTCCACGCAGCCCCACAGGTACAGCCGGAACGTCCGCCAGGTCTCCGGCCCGAAGCGCCGCTCGATGTCGGCGCGGTTCTCGTCCAGGTTGCGCGCCCAGTGCCACGTCGTGAGGCGGTAGTTCTCGCGGTCGTTGTGCACGCGGACCACCTCGAATGGGGAGGTCGCCACGGCCTCGAGGTAGTTGTGCAGACAGAGCGTCGTCCCGTTGCCGGGAAACAGGTGGCGCAGCAGGAACGCCGAGTAGTCGTGGCTGACCCGTGCGGCGCTCGCGTCGAGGTAGACGAACCCGCCCGGCTTCAGCAGGCGCCGGTACTTCTTCAGAGTCGCCGCGTAATCCGGAAGATGCTCGGTGACGCCCAGGTTGACGATGCCGTCGTAGGGCTCGGCGGTCTCGTGCTCCATCAGGTGTTCGCGCAGCACGCGGCACGGCAGGCCCTGGCTGTCGATTACCCCGTTGATGAACCGCTCGGATGCGTTCGAGATGGTGAGGGATGTGACCCGCAGCCCGCGGCGTCCGCCATGCTCGGTGAAGGCCCCCCAGCCGCCGCCCACGTCGAGGACGCGTGCGCCCGCCGATAGTCCGAGGGCATCGGCCGCCGCGTCGAGCTTACGCGTCTGCGCGTCCTCCAGCGCCTCGTCGGGCGACTCGAACAGCGCCTGAGAGTAGCAACGGTGCCGCCGGTCGAGGAACGCGAGGTAGAAGTCCGCTTCCCGTTCGTAGTGATCGGCAATCCACTTCTTGTCGCTGTTCACCTGGCCGAACAGGCGCGGGCGCAGGAAGCGCCAGATGTTCGTGAACGGATGCCGGTCGGTGAACGCGTCGCGCATCGCGAACACGCGCTGCAGCGACCCCTCCACGTCGATCGCGCCTTCGCGATAGGCCTCGGCAATGCGCGTCGCGTCCATGCTGGCGAGCGCGGTCAGGCCTCGAGGCGAGTTGATCACGATCGTCGCTGCCACCGACCCGCGTCCAATCGCGCGCAGGTCGCCGTCAGCCATGCGGAGTCCGACCGCCGGGGAATCCGAGGGGAGCCGCGCGGCGAGCGCGGATTCCACGCGGCCGGCCAGCCACTGGGTCAGGCGATCGTTCACGGTGTCGGTTCCTGCGGAAAGAGGGCAAGACGACCCGTGCGCCGCCAGTCGTCGAGTTGCGCCTTCGCGAAGGCGTAGCCGACCTCGACGATCTTCGGGAGTGCGGCGAATTCCATGAGTCCGTACTGGTCGAGCGGCGGCGCGAACAGGAAGTCCGCGTGCTGCGATTCAACGTTCTCCCGGCCAACGGCTGCGATCATCGAGCTGCGCAGCAGCACGCTCATGATGCCCGGGTAACGGATGGCGCGGCGGGTCGCCTTGTGCCGCAGCACCTCCCGCAAGGTCGGGACCCGATCGAAGAGGAACTCCTTGTCCTGCGGTACCGACACGCGCGAGGCGACCAGGGTCCCGCAGCCGCTCTCCCGCGCGAGATCCACGGGCAGCGTGTTGAACAGCGACCCGTCGCAGAGCAGGTGATCGCCCACCCGGGTCGGCACCGAAACCGCGGGCGGCGAAGAGCTGGCGGTCACGGCGTCGAGCAGCGATCCCGAACGGTGTACGAACATCGACGCGTCGGTCAGGTCGGACGAGACGCAGAAAAACGGCACCCACAGGTCCTCGATGCGGGTGTCGCCATACATCATCTGACCGCATTGCCGCGCGCGCCGGCCGCGCAGGAGCGACAGGAGCGGCAACGTGTAATCCTTGTGCGGCCGGATCCGGTTCCAGACCTGATCGGCGGTCTCGACGATCCGTTCCGGGGACCAGCCCATCGCGTGCTGGGCCGACATCGCCGCGCCCATGCTGGTGCCGCCGACCATGTCGATGGGGATTCGGTCTTCCTGAAGCGCGCGCAGCACACCGATGTGCGCGAACCCGCGCGCGCCGCCGGCCCCCAGCACGAGCCCGACGGCCCGGCCGGCGATGAAGCGAGCCACCCGCGCGACCTCGTCGGGCCGCGAGAGCCGCACATGGAAGTGCCGTGCGATCGCCCGCGGCGCCAGCCACGAAGACGTCCGCGACGGCAGCCCGTCGTCTGCGTGAAGCAGCACCAGGGTGTGTGGCGCCGCGTAGCCTCCCTCTTCGCGCGCCACGAGATGTTCGATGCCGGTGAGCCCGGGATGGTCCTCGCCGCGGCCAAGCAGGATGACGGCGTCGGCGCGGCTGACGCTGCGGGCCACCCAGCCCGGGTGACGCGCGGACGTTTCGTGCACGACGAAGCGCGCGGCGCGCTCCAGCGCGTCGAGCCACATCGTCAGCCGCGGCGCGTCCGGGCCGTCCTCCGGGGAATCGGCCAGGCCGGATCGATCGAACCTCCGGTCGAGGCGATCGGCGTCGAGGTGTTCGACCTGCCCGAACGCTCCGAGGGCGGACGAGAGCTGCCGGCAGAACTCGCCGGCCGCAACCCGCTCGTCGAGCGGCACGATCGCGATGTTGGTGAGCGGTGCGCGCAGCCGCGCCCCCTGGTTCGCGCGCTGCACCCGCTCGACCTGCACCCTGATGACCTGCCGCACGGCCTCCGGACGCGACGCCAGCAGCCGCTCGACGATTGGCCGCGCCAGCCCGATCAGCAGGCTGTCCCGGACCGCGCGCACGGTCGCGTTCCTCTTCTCGCCGGTGAAGAGCGACATCTCGCCGACGGTCTCGCCGACGGCGATGTCGCCCACGACGACCGTCGTGCCATCGCCCCCCTCGCGCATCGCCTGGAGCCGTCCAGCGAGCAGGACGAACGCGCGATCCCCCTGGTCGCCCTGTCGCACCAGCACGTCACCGCGCTTCAGGTCGATCCAGTCCGCCTCGAACTCGAGATCCGCGAGGGCAGTGGCGTCGAGGGAACCGAACAGCGCCGCCGCCCCGGCCACGAGGTCACGCCGCTGCAGCAGTTCAAGGATGGCCGCCGCGACCGCGGCGATGGGCAGGTCGGAGGCCTCGGCCTCGAACGTCGCGAGTGGCAGCCGGGCGAACTTCACCTCGGTGCGCGCGCGCCAGGCCTGCTGGAATACTGGGGGGTTGCCCGTGCCCGCGACGAGCTGCCCGGTGTGGACGGCGCCCGTTTCGGGAGACTCGATGATGCCGCCGACGATCAGCAGGACGTCGCCGGCAGGGGCGCCGACCAGAGAGAGCATCGTCCCGGGGGCCGCGGACAGCACCGTGGCGTGGTGGGCGAGTCTCCGCGCGACGACTTGATCGGCACTCAGAGGCCCGGTGCGACTCATCAGTTCGGGCCAAGTATAGATGAATTCGAATTGGCGTACGCTCTGCTGCCGTACTGGCTGGGGCGCCCCCACAAGGTCCTGGGCCAATATGGGCCGCGATCCGGCGGTTCCCGGCAAGTCCTCCGGCCAGCGACCGATAAATCTGAAGGAAGCTTGTGTAGTAGAGTCGTCCAAATTTGTCGGGCCATCCGTTCACTCGATCATAGGAGGGCCGGTCTCCGGGCCGGCGGCATGGGGGGCCTGTGGAAGAAGACGATCGCAATTTGTCGAGTCTCCCTGGAGGCGCCGCTCTGCTCGCGTCCGCCCCCGCGCGTTTCGGCCTGATCGTCCTCGCCATTGGATACTCCGGATATCTGGCGCTGCTGGTCACCTGTGATCTCTTGAGAGTCTCGTCGATCGGGTTCGTCCCCCGTTTCGATTCCGGGTCAGTGACGGCGGGGAACGTTCAGCCAGGCTCAACAGCCGACCGGGCCGGTCTGGGAACGGGCGACCGCATCACGCGCGCGAACGGGCACGTATCGAAGGCCGCACCGACTGGGAGTGGGTGCGCGTCCACCTGGATCCATCGCAGCCACTCGAGATCGAGTTCAATCACGGCGGCCGGCTCTCGACCATCAGCCTGTTGCTGACGTCGGGCCTCGGGCAGTGGCGAACCGGCGCTCCTCGTCCGGGTCTGCTGGCGTTTCGGCTGGCACAGATCGTGACGCTTGGTTTCGCCCTTGTTGTCGCTTTCCGGCGGTCCCTTCAATCGTCCGCGCTGCTCGGCGCTCTGCTGCTCGCCTCCACGGCCACGTTCTCGCTCGTGATGCCGATGCGCCTGGTGTACTTCTGGCACTCTCTGCCTTCACCGCTCGCCGCCCTGTTGTGGGTCCCGTTTGCAACGACTGTTGCGGTCGGGCCCTTGCTCTTTGCATTTTTTGCCGTATTTCCGCGCCGCCGCGCATCAGCCGCCGCCGTGCGCGCAGCTCTGGTCCCGGCGGCGCTGATGGTCGGCTGGCATCTCTACGCGTGGTACCGGATCGCGCGCGCGCCGGAGCCGCCGACCGGCTTGCCGGACTGGAATGCCTGGATCTTCGCAGTCAACGTTGTTTACGCGGCGGTCGCGGTGGGGCTGCTGCTGGTGCATCGCCGCGCCGCGGAGACACTGACCGAGCGGCGCCGCATTCACGTGCTGATGCTCGGCGTGATCGTCGGTGTGGTGGCGGGCGCGGCGGTCTTGGGCGCCTACTGGCGCAATCCAGGAGCAGACATTTTTGCGACGCGCTCGGTCACCGTGCTCGCGCTCATCTTCCTCGCGGTTCCGGCGTCGTTCGCGTACGCGATCCTGCGCCACCGCCTCTTCGACCTGCGCCTGATCATCCGGCAGGGCGTCCGCTACGCCCTGGCGCGCCGGTTCGTCGCCGCCTTGACTCCCATGTTGAGCGCGGTGCTGGTCGTCGACATGCTGCTTCACCGCAGCGAATCACTCGCGGCGATGGTTCAGTCCCGGTGGTGGTGGTTTACCGCGATCGGAGGCGCACTGTTCCTGGTCTACAGCCGCCGTGAACGCTGGCTGAGGAGCGTGGATCGACGCTTCTTCCGCGACCGGTATGATGCGCAGCGGCTGTTGAAGAACATCGCCGAGCAGATCAGCCGCGCCTCCACGCTGCAGGCAATTGCCCCATGGATGACCCAGCAGATTGCCGAAGCGCTCCATCCGGAGTTCGTCAATGTGGTCAGCCACTCAGCCGGCGATTCAGCTTTTTCGGAGGTCTGTGCAGCGCCGGCCTCTGACGCAGGATCGCGGCCGATTCCGGCGTCGCTCTCGGTGATCGGCGTTCTGTCAGTGCTCCGCAAGCCACTGGCTCTATCGCTCGGTGACACCGCCTGGGTGCGGCACCAGCTCCCTCTCGATGAGCGCGCGCTGCTGCTGGCGCGCGGGATCGAACTGCTCGTGCCGATTTCCAGCCCGGTCCTTGGCGATCCGCCGCTCGCGCTCCT
>JBDTSX010000350.1:0-5959 GCA_039930925.1 Acidobacteriota bacterium
GTCACGAAGGAAAAGAAGCAGACGAACATGCGCGCCTCGAGCGCCGACGAAGCGGTCCGCCTGATTCCGCCGCGCAAGCTCGGGCTCGAGCAGGCGATCGAGTGGATCAACGACGACGAGCTGGTCGAGGTCACGCCGCAGAACATCCGGATCCGGAAGCGCGTCCTCGCCGCCAACAGCCGGCCCCGCCGCCAGGCCGAGTAGGGATCGCGAGCTGGTTCAAAACCGAACGTCCGGCTGAAGCCGGACGCCACGGACGGTTTGAGATTGGCTCTGGCGCGAGCACCCGGCCGCCGGACGCCGCGAAACGGGGTGACTTGACGGTGGCCACGATCGGTTACAGCCGCAGCCATCGGACGCGGTTCGGGCGCGAGGCCAGGAACCGCTCCAGATCCGCGACGCTGATCGTGACGCTCGCGGTGTTGATGTTCGGGTGAAAGATCAGGCGTTGCGCGCCGCGCAGATCTTCGTCCACGATCACCTGCAGCCCGGCGGACCCCTCGTGAATCAGCCCGAACGGCGACACCGATCCCGGTGTGACGCCGAGATGCGCCATCAGCCGCTCCGCTGACCCGAAGCTCAGCCGGTCGTCTCCGATCACCTTTACGAGCTGCCGGAGGTCCGCCTGCTTGCCAATCTCGAGGATCGCGAGATAGTGGCGATCCCCCTTCTTATTCCGCAGGAACAGGTTCTTCACCCGGGTCGCCGGGATCGGCCCCCAGTACGCCGCCGCGTCTTCACCCGTGAAGACCGGCGGGTGCTCGTACTTCTCGTAGTGAATGCCCATCTGGTCGAGCACCTCGTATACCCGCCGCGGATCGCTCATGTCGTGCATTCTACGTGCTGATCGCGGGTCTGAAGGTCTGCTGGCAGGGGGCTCGTGAGCCGGGCGGGACAGGACGCGGGTGGAATTCTCGTCGCCTACACAGGCCCGACCGGCTCCGGCGCCGCGTACCCTTCGGGCGCCTCGTGCCCGCCGAAGTATTCCTTCGAGTCAGGCCGGCGGATTTGCGAGTGGCTCACGATCCGATCGCGCCGAAGGCCGCGGAAGTCCTCGACGGTCCGCCACCCCCGATCGGCATGGCGTTCGAGGAACTCGCCGAGACCGCTCGTCAGCTCCTTGATGATCGCCGGCCCGATCGCATGGTCGAGCATCGCGGCCGTGCAGACCTGCACGGTGCCGCATCCCAGCAGGAAATAGTTCAGCGCGTGCGCGAACTCCGCGATCCCGCCGATCCCCGAGAACGCGCGATCGGGGAGCGCCTGGGTCATTTGCGCGACCTTGGCCAGCGACTGCGGCAGGATCGCCGGGCCGCCGAGGCCGCCGCTCGTGACGAAGCCGTCCACGTTCACCTCGAACTCCAGCGTCTCCGGATCGATGAGCGGGATCGACGGAAAGGTGTTCGAGGAAACGATCGCATCGGCGCCGCCGAGAAACGACGCCCGCGCTTCGGCGACGATGTCGGTCGTCGAGGGGGTGATCTTGCACCAGACCGGCACCTTCGCGACGTCCTTGACCACCTGCGTCACGACCGAGATGAGCCCTTCGTCCCTGCCGATGTTCGAGCCCATGTCCTTGCGGTCCATGTGCGGGCAGGACAGGTTCAACTCGAAGGCATCGGCGCCGGCGTCCTGACAGGCGGTCGCGAGCGTCTGCCAGTGCCGCAGCTCGCGGTCGTTTCCCGATCCCGCCATGATCGACGCGACCAGGATGCGGTCGGGGTGCGCCCGCTTGATGCGCGCCAGGCGCGGCAGCCACCAGTCGAGCGGCTTGTCGGAGATGAGCTCCCAGTTCCAGGATGAATGCAGCGCCGAGCCGGGCCGCTTCTGCATCGACAAGCGGTACGAGTCGGGACTGGCGCGCAGGAACTTCGTCTTCGGTCCGGCCACGTTCGTGACCGGATGCAGGCCGATGGTCTTGGTGACGACGCCCCCCCATCCGGCATCGAACGCGCGGATGATGTTGCTGTCCGACTCGGTCGGCGGAGCGGACGACAGCAGGAACGGATTCTGGAACTTGAGGCCCGTGAACGTCACTGACAGATCGGCGCCCATGCCGCGAATTATAGCCCTTCAGGAGCTTCCCCCTGGTCCGGGCGGGCAAGCCGGGAGCCGGCGGCGACCGGGCGTCGGCCCTCCCTGCCGCGCAAAGCCACGCGCGGCGCGACCTCTGCCGTGCTAGGCTGGAGAGGCTCCTCCCCGGGCATCAATGCGACATCTCTGCGTCTGGCTGCTTGCGCTGCTCGTGACCGGCGGTGGCGCGCCCGAAGGGGACCTCCACGGCACCGCGACGATCAACGACACGCCTGTCGCCGACGCCGTTGTCTGGCTCGAGGCTCCGGGGGTTCCCGCCCCGGCATCCCGCTCGAAGGTCGTGCTCGATCAGCGCAATCTGCATTTCTATCCTCGCGTGCTCGTCGTCCAGGTCGGGACGATCGTCGAATTTCCCAATCACGATCGCGTCTTTCACGACGTCTTCTCCTTCCGCGACGGCAAGCAGTTCGAGCTGGGGCTGTATCCGGTGGGGGCGGTCAAGCAGGTGCCGTTCGATCGGCCGGGATTGAGCCGCGTCTTCTGCAACATTCATCCGGCGATGGCGGCCTACATTCTGGTCGTTGATTCCCCCTACTTCGCCGTCACCGATCGCGACGGGCACTTCACGCTGCCCAACATCGCCGCCGGCACCTTCACCTATCACGCGTGGCGTCCCGGCGGAGCGATCCTGAACGGGTCAGCGGCCGTCCGCGCCGGGAGCGTGCTGGATGTGCAGTGGCGATGACGGCCGGACGCTGGCTGCTGGCGGGGGGCATGACGGCGATCGCGTCCGGCGCGATCCCACTCCAGGCGCAGCAGTCGCTGAACGCCGAAGTGGACGTGTCGGCCGGAGCGTCCACGGAAAATGTACGCGCCGGGTCGATGCAGGCGCGGGTCTTCGGCGCGAGCGCCTCGGACTGGCGCTTCGTCGCCGAAGTGAGCATGGCGGGAGTGGACGGCCAGCTGTCCGACGCCTTCAATGGCGCATATCCTTACGACGGCCAGCTGCGGTTGATCGAGGCGTATGGCGAAAAGATGTTCCGGCCGCGCCAGTATCTTCTCGGTATACGCGCGGGCCGGTATCGCACGCCGTTCGGGATTTCCAACCGCAGCGACCATGCCTACACCGGCTTCGTCCGACCGCCCCTGATCCGCTACGGCAAGAGCTTTGCGCTCTCCAACACGTTCCTCGAAGGGGGGGCGGACCTGATCGCCGGCACGCCGCAGCTCTTTGTCGAAACCAGCCTGGGCGTGCCGCAGGATGAAGGCACGTTGCGCCGGCGGCAAGGACTCGACGCCACGATCCGCGTGCAGGGCTACTACCGGTCGCTGATTGTCGGCGCGAGCCGGATGCACAGCGGCCGCGATCGGTCGCTCGCGTCGTTCGCCAAGGGACGGTCGGTGTTCAACGGCATCGACGCGCGCTGGATGGCCCGCGGCGTCCAGCTCCGCGGGGAGTGGCTTGTCGGCCGTCCGTTCGATGGGGTCACCACCACCGGCGGCTACGCGGACCTGCTCGTCCATCACCGGCAGCTCGGGCCGGTGACGCTGGTGGCGCGCGCCGAACGGCTCGACTACGTCGCGGTGCTCAGCCAGTTCAGCCTGTATCTGCACCGGTTCACCGGCGGCGCGCGCATCCGGCTGTTGCAGAACCTCTCCACGCAGATCAACGTCAGCCACCAGCCCACCGGGCTGGCCGCCGGGCGCAGGACCGTGCTCGATGCGGGTATCACCTACAGCCTGCGCCGGTGACCGCACCTTCCCGCACGCCGATCCCGTGGCATCGACGCCTCGAAGCCCGCGTCCTGGTCGCCGCCACCCTCATCGCCGGGCTCTCGCTGGCGGCCGTGCTCTATGCCGCCAGTGGCATCGTCCGCCGCTACGCGACGCAACAATCGGTCGAGGACCTCGACGCCGCCCACGAAGCGTTCACGCGCCTGATCGACAGCCGCACCAGCTTCGCCGCCGCGCAGACGCGTCTCATCGCCGAACTGCCGGTCTTTCGCGCGCACATCGATCCGTCGTCGCTCATCGGCGAGGACACGGCGACGATTTCCGCGATGGCGGAGGACTATCGCAGCAAGCTTGCCGCCGACTTCTGTATCGTCACCGACGGCGGGGGCAGATGGATCAGCGACCCGGGCTGGACGTGGGGCGTGGGCGCACGGGGTGGCGTGACCGGCGCGATCGACAGCGCGCGGGCGGGCCGCAGCGGCCGCGAGATCTCGCCGATTGGGGATGGCGTGTATCTCACGGTGTCGCAGCCGGGCATGTTCTCGGACGAAGTGCTGGGCACGATCACCGCCGGCTACAAGCTCGACGATCGCGTGGCGCAGGAGCTGGCGCGGGTCACGCATACGCAGGTGTCTCTCGTGTGCGGCGGCAACCGGGTCTGCGGCAGCAGCCTGCCGGCTGACACTCGCGCGGATCTGGCGGGCGCACTCGCCGTGGATGCCGGGTCACTGGGCGCGGTCGGCGGCCGCCCCGACCTCCGGCAGATTGGCCGGCTCCGCTACGTGAGCGCGGTCTACCCGCTCCTCGCGGCCGACCCACGCGGCGAGCGCGGGCAGCTCGTGCTGCTGCGGGCGTGGTCGCCGACCCAACAGGCGATCGACGAGATGCAGGAGTCCTTCCTGCTGATTGGCGTGCTGACGCTCGCGACCGCGCTGGCCGGAACGCTGATCGTGAGCCGGCGCCTGACCCGTCCGCTGACCGCGCTCGCCGCTGCCGCCAACGAGATCTCGACCGGCAACTGGACGCAGCAGGTACCGGCGGATCGCGGCACGGCCGAGGCGCGCATCATGGCCGCGGCCTTCAACGACATGACCGGCCGGCTCAGTCACCTGCACCACGAGGCCACCCAGCGTTCCGAGCTGCTGCAGGAATCGTACGATCGGTTCCGCACGGTCACCGACTCGGCCAACGACGCGATCGTCTCGGTCGATCGTGAGGGGCACATCGTTTTCTGGAACCGACGCGCGCAGTCGGTGTTCGGCTACGCCGAAATCGAGGCGATCGGCCAGAACTTGTCCGTGATCATCGCCGAGTCGGACGGTGAAGTCCGCCGCTACCTGTCGGCCGTTGACGATCGCTGGCTCGGCCGGACGATTGAACTGACTGGACGACGGCGCGACGGCACGCTGGTGCCGCTCGAGTTCTCGCTTTCCACCTGGAAGTCCGGCGCGGACATGTTCTTTACCGCCGTGATCCGTGACATCACCGAGCGCCGCCAGGCCGAGGAGGTGCTGCGCCAGCGCGAAGAGCAGCTGCGTCAGGCCCAGAAAATGGAAGCGGTCGGCCGCCTCGCCGGAGGCATTGCCCATGATTTCAACAATCTGCTGACCGCCATTCTGGGATACGCCGATTTCCTGTACGCGGATGTCCCGTCGGCGCTTCGTGCGGACGTCGACGGCATCAGGAAGGCGGCGCGCAGCGCCGCGACGATGACCCGCCAGCTGCTGGCGTTCAGCCGGCGTCAGGTCCTGCAGCCGCAGGTGCTCGACCTCAATGCGGTCGTCGGCAGCACCGACAAGCTGCTCCGGCGATTGATCGGCGCCGACGTCGAGCTCACGATGACGCTCGGTCCCGACCTGCCGGCGGTCAGGGCCGACCCCGGACAGATCGAGCAGATCGTGTTGAACCTGGCGGTGAATGCGCGCGACGCGATGCCGGACGGCGGCCGGCTGGCGATCGGCACCTCGATCGAACCCGTTGCGGTGGCGGTCGTCGGCGGCGCCATGCCGATCGCCGCGGGGTGCTCGGTCGTCCTGACCGTCAGCGACACCGGCTCCGGCATGTCGGACGAGGTGCGATCGCACATCTTCGAGCCGTTCTACACCACCAAAGAAGTCGGCAAGGGTACCGGCCTCGGTCTCGCCACGGTATACGGCATCGTTCAGCAGAGCGGCGGCTATATCGAGGTCTT
>JBDTSX010000351.1:0-5955 GCA_039930925.1 Acidobacteriota bacterium
ATCCCGCGACGAACAACCGGAGGCTCGCATGGACCTGGGGCGCGGCGAGGCCGACTCCCTGATACTCCTTCATCGTTTCGAACATGTCGTCGATGAGCTGCTGAATGCGGGGCGTGCGGATCTCCGACGGATGGAGCGCCCGGGTCTTCGCGCGCAGCACCGGGTGCCCCATGCGCGCGATTTTCAAAATCGACATACGCGGATTATATGCGCGACAATCGCCCGTGCCGATGACCGAGGCGCCCTATCGGTTCTGCCCGTCATGCGGCGGCGCGCTCGAGTCGCGCCTGCTGAGGCCCGGTGAGCCGCACCGCCTGGTGTGCACGCAGTGCGGCTTCGTTCTCTACCTCGATCCGAAAGTGGCCGTCGGCACAATCATCACGACAGACGATGGCCGGATCGTCCTCGTACGCCGCGCCATCGAACCGGGCTATGGCCTCTGGGTGTTCCCGGGCGGCTACGTCGATCGGGGCGAGCAGGTGACGGCGGCGGCGATCCGCGAGTCGCGCGAAGAAGCCGGGCTCGACGTCCGGCTCGACGGCCTCGTCAATATTTATTCGTACGCCGGCGTGCCGCTCGTCATCATCGTGTATGCCGCATCGATCGTCGGCGGTGAGCTGTGCATCGACGACGAAGGGCTCGAGGCGGGCCTGTTCACCTCCGGTGACATTCCCTGGACCGCGCTCGCCTTCCGCAGCACCCACGATGCGCTGACCGACTACTTTGCCGGCCGCATCAGGCCGCTCGACTGATCCCGGATCTGTTCAGCGCCGACGAAAACCGAAGCCCGCGGCGAGCTCAACGGCAGAATTCCTGAGCAAATCGGCAGTTTCCGGGTGGTATACTCCTGGCTCCCACAGTACTAATCTTCAGGCGACGTGTGCCCGATACTGCGGATAAGAATCATGAAGAACCCAATCCTCCTCGCCCTGTTTTCGATTGCCGTGGCCGCAGCCGGCGCATGCACGAGCTTCGAGCACACGAGCTCGCTGACGTCGCCGACCGCCGGTGGTAACAATGCCCTCATGGGCAGCTGGGCCTCCTCCTCGTCGCTGATTCCCACGCCGAGCACCTGTACTAATTTCGTGTGGAATGTGACCGAGCAGACCGCCACCAGTGCCCGGGGCTCGTTCAGCGCCACGTGTCCCGGCGACTTGAAACTGACGGGAACCGCGCAGGGCGGTTTCACCAGCGGCTCCTCGATTGCCTGGAGCGGTGAAGGCAATGCCACCGCACCCGGGCTGACTTCCTGCGCGATCAAGCTGACCGGGACCGCCACGCTCGGGACCGACTCGATCGTGGTCCCGTACGACGGCACCACCTGCCTCGGGCACGTCAGCGGCATCGAGACGCTGCGAAAGCGCTAAATATTACGGGGGGCGCCGCCCCCCCATCATCAAAACCTCGACTCCTGTTGTGCTCGTGTGCGACCATGTCGCATGGCCGACATATTAGTGGTCGACGACGACCACTCCATCGTGACCGCGTTCGAGCGGTTCCTTGCCCACGAGCATCATTCCGCGCGCGCCGCCACCAATGCGCAAGATGCGCTGAGGCTGATCGGCGAACATCCGCCCGACCTCGTCATCATGGACGTGCGGATGCCGGGGATGGACGGACTCCAGGCGCTCAATGAAATCCGCACGCGCTATCCGCACCTGACCGTCGTGATCATGACGGCGTATGGCACCAGCCAGGTCTCGATCGACGCGATCCGGGCCGGGGCCTTCGACCTCCTCACCAAGCCGTTCACGCTCGACGATCTACGTTCGATCATCGAGAAGGCGCTGGCCACCCAGCGGACGCCCCCGACGTCGGAGTCAGCCATCGCCGGCTCCGCGACGGACGTGCTCGTCAACCTGGTCGGGCAAACGCCGGTGATGCTGGCGGTGTACAAAATCATCGCCAGGCTCGCCACCAACGAAGTGCCGGCCCTGATTTCGGGGGAACGGGGGACCGGCAAGCAGCTGGTCGCCGAGACGATCCACGACAACAGCACCCGGCGCGACGAGCCGTTCGCGGCGGTCGATTGCGGCACCTTGACCGACGCCGCGGTCGCGGAGATCTTCGAGGGGGACGCCGGCACGATCCTGCTCGCCGACATCGAGGCGATGCCGGCGCCTCTCCAGGCGCGGCTGGCGCGCGCGCTCGGCGGCCAGGGGCGCTCGACCCAGACCAGTCCCCGGCTCACCGCGCGCGTGCTCGCCTCGACCACGCACGACCTCGCGGAGGATGTCCTGATCGGCACGTTCAACCGCGAGCTGCACAACACCGTGTCGGTGATCACCATTCACCTGCCGCCGCTGCGCGAGCGCCGGAGCGATATCCCGCGGCTGGTCGGCCACTTGATCCAGCGCTTCAACGCCGAGCTCCATCGTTCGATCCAGGGAGTGGACGACTCGGTCGCGCGACTTTTCGACGAACATCCCTGGACCGGCAACGTTCGCGAGCTGCAGACGGTGGTGAAACGCGCGTGCATTCTGGCGCGCGGCGAAGTCATCTCTGCCGACGATCTGGGCCAGAGCCTGACCGGCGCCCACCCGTCGCCGCGTCTTCCGGCGGACGTCGATCTCCGGACCGCGATCACCAAGGCTCTTCAGGATCGGCTGGCGGCGCTGTCCCCCTCGGCCTCATCGTCCGCCTTCCACGACATCGTGGACGCGGTGGAAGAAACCCTGGTGCGGGAGGCCTTGACGATGACGAATGGGAACCAGGTGAAGGCATCGGAGATGCTCGGGGTCAACCGGGCAACGCTGAGGAAGAAGATGCCATGAGAGAGAGGACGGGGAGTCCGTTTTAGGTTTTAGGGTTTTAGGGTTTTACGGATCGGGGCAGAATTGGCCAACCGGGCGCTCACCGGCCAGACTCAACTGAACCTAACCGAACTAAACCAGAACTCCGAACCGAACCGAACCAAACCGAGCTCGAACTCGAACTTAGAACTCGAACCCGAACGACCTAAAACCCTAAACCCCTAAAACCGCTTTCCCGCCCTTGCCTCGAACTTCCAGACCGCGAGTAACGAAGACTGTCTCCACTCCAACCCCGGTCCGCCGCCGCTGGTTCCGACGACGCTTACTTGAATGGTATCGGGTCAATGGCCGCGATTTGCCGTGGCGGCAGACGCGGGATCCTTACAGCATTCTCGTCTCGGAAGTCATGCTTCAGCAGACGCAGGTCGATCGCGTGCTGCCGAAGTACCACGAGTGGCTGGAGAAGTATCCGACCATCGAGGCTCTCGCGTCGGCGCCGGAAGCCGACGTGTCCCAGACCTGGCGGCCGCTCGGCTACAACATCCGCCCGCGCCGTCTTCATGCGATCGCCCGCGAGTCGATGGAGCGTTATGGCGGCGAGATCCCGGGGGATGAAGCGACGCTCCTTTCGTTCAAGGGGATCGGCGCCTATACCGCGGGGGCGGTGCTCAGCTTCGCGTTCGGGCAGCGCGCCGCGATTCTCGACACCAACGTCGCCCGCGTCCTGTTTCGTATTTTCGTCGGCGGCGGCGATCCGAAATCACCGGCGATGCGGCGGCACCTGTGGGACGTCTCGCGGACGGTCCTGCCAGTCCGTCACCATGTCTTCGACTTCAACCAGGCGCTGATGGATTTCGGCGCCACGCTGTGCACCGCGCGCAATCCGCAGTGCCCGATCTGCCCGATGCGCGCCGGGTGCGCCACCTACCCGTTCACCGCTGCGCCGCGCGCGCGTAAGCCTCGCCGTGACAAGCCTTCCGCCTGACGTGGCGCGCATCGTCGTCGCGGCCGCGGTCATCGAGCGGGACGGCACGTTCCTCCTCACGCGGCGTCTCCGCGGCGTCCACCTCGAAGGCTGCTGGGAGTTTCCCGGCGGAAAGTGCGAGCCCGGCGAGTCGCATGCGCGCTGCCTCGAGCGCGAAATCATGGAGGAGCTCGGTGCCCCCATTCGCGTCGGCCAGGAGATACTGGCGACGACGCACCAATATCCCGAGCGCGCGGTCGAACTTCACTTCCTGGCCTGCGCGCTCCTCGCGGAGCCTCAGCCGCTCCTCGGCCAGGAGATGCGGTGGGTGCAGCGCGCAGAGCTCGAGTCGCTGGAGTTCCCGCCTGCTGACGAGGAGTTGATCGGCATTCTGTCCGGTCAATCCTGAACGGGGATAACAGCTGAATCGCATAAAACCCTAAAACTCTAAAACTTAAAACCTCCCCACACGCCATAATTGTGCCGTGAAAATCTATACCCGGACGGGCGACCAAGGGGACACCGGCCTGTTCGACGGTACGCGGGTGCCGAAGTGCGATCCGCGCGTGGCGGCGTACGGCGACGTGGATGAGCTCAATGCGTGGCTTGGCCTCGCTCGGGTGGACCTCGATCCGCAGATCGAGGGGATGGTCGAGGACATGCAGCGGGACCTGTTTGCCCTGGGCGCGCGGCTGGCGGATCCGGCAAAGAAGATCGCCGAGCGCGTGAAAAAGGCGGCGGTCACCGGGGACGATATCAGCAGGCTGGAAGGCTGGATCGATTTGCTCGAAGCCGAGCTGCCGCCGCTCCGGAAGTTCATCCTCGCTGGAGGAAGCCGCGGCGGGGCGGCGCTGCATGTCGCGCGCACGGTGTGCCGGCGCGCGGAGCGGAACATGGTGGGGCTCGGCAGCGAGGCGTTCGAGCCGGAGCTGCTGATCTACGTCAACCGCCTGTCCGACCTGCTGTTCGTGATGGCGCGAGCCGTCAATCACCGCGCCGGAAGCGCGGAAACGGAGTGGTGAGCGCGCTGGCCTCGTCCGATGGAGCGGATCGTCTCGCGGCGGCCTACGCATATTGCGAGCGGCTCGCGCGCGAGCACTACGAGAATTTTCCGGTCGCGTCCTGGCTGCTGCCGGCGCAGATGCGTCCGCACATCGCCGCGATCTATGCCTTCGCGCGCCGAGCGGATGATTTCGCGGACGAGCCGGGCCCCGATGCCGCTGAGCGCCTGCGCCTGCTCGACGCCTGGAGTACGCGGCTCAGCGGCCTATCGAACCAGGGCAGTTCGCCGATCACCGCCGGCACGCGCGAGGCACTGGCCGCCGCGGGAGACGCGCCGATCTTCACCGCGCTCGAGCAGACGATCGCGCGTTTCAACCTGCCCCGATCGCTGTTCCACGATCTTCTGAGCGCATTCCGACAGGACGTCGTCACCACGCGCTACGCCACGTGGTCGGAGGTGCTGGACTACTGCCGGCGCTCGGCGAACCCGGTCGGCCGGCTGGTGCTGCGCGTTGCCGGTCACGACGACCCGGTGCTGGACGAGCAGTCCGATGCCGTGTGCACCGCGCTGCAGCTGACCAATTTCTGGCAGGACCTCGGCGTGGACTGGCGCCGCGGGCGGCTGTATGTGCCGATCGAGGATCGCCATCGCGCCGGTGCGCGGGATCCGGATCTCGATGCCGGGCGCATGACGCCCGAGTGGCGGGCGGCGCTGCGCACGGTTGCGGGGCGGACGCGGGCGTTGTTCGACGCCGGACGCCCGGTGTGCGACGCGGTCACCGGGCGGCTGCGATGGGAGCTGCGTTTCACCTGGCTTGCCGCTTCGCGCGTGCTCGACAAGATCGAGGGGGCGGGGTTCGACGTTTTCGCCGAGCGCCCCAAACTGACGGCGGCGGATGCGCCCGCGCTGGTCTGGCAGGCGATGCGATGGCGGGCAGGCGACGGCCACACGGTCCGGCTGAAGCCGGACCCCACTGGCACAGACAGAGTCCGGCTCGAGCCGGACACGACCGAAACTCCAGGAACCAACGCTGCGGGAACAGGCACGATCGACGATCGCGGGTTGCGATAGTGGGACGCGACACAAACTTCTACTACTCGTTCCTCGTGCTTCCCGCCGACAAACGCCGCGCGATCATCGCGGTCTGGGACTTCTGCCGCGCGGTGGATGATGCGGTGGACGAAGCGGGAGAACAGGATCCCGGCGCGGCGGCGGGGGAAGTGGCGCGCTGGCGG
>JBDTSX010000352.1:0-5950 GCA_039930925.1 Acidobacteriota bacterium
GTGACGATCACCTGGAACTGCGCCGGGTCGAGCACCATGTACATCGCGAGCGCGTCGATGTAGTAGTGGGTCGCCTCGATACCGGGAAAGAGCGGCGCCGTCTCGTGGAAGACGCGCTGCCACAGCGCGTGCCCGTCGGTCATCGCGTTGCTCTTGTCCGCCATGCACACTTTCGTCAAGCCGCGCGTCTTCGCATACTCGAAGGCGTGTCGGACGATGCGGTGGACCCCTTTCCAGGTGTTGATCTCCTCCTGGATCGCGATCTCGTCTTCGGTGCCCGCCTTGAAGCGGCCGCCGACGCCGACATAGAGCCCTTCCGTGTTCTCGCGGAACACGACGAAATTGACGTCCGCCGGGCCCCGTCCCTTCAGCGGGCAGAGCCGCTCGTCCAGCAGTCTGACCGGGCGGTAGTTCACGAACAGATCGAGCTCGAAACGGGTCCCGAGGAGGATGTCGCGGGCATGACGGTTGTCTGGGACGCGCGGGTCGCCGAGCGCGCCGACGAAAATGGCGTCGAACTGGCGCAGCAGATCGTAGCCGCCGGGCGGCAGCGTGACCCCGGTCTCGAGGTAGTGATCCGCGCTCCAGGGCAGGTGTTCGATCGTGAAGGTGCGGCCGAACCGCTCCCCAACCGCGGCCAACACCTTCATGGCTTCGGCGGTGACCTCGGTGCCAATCCCGTCGCCGGGGATGATCGCCAGTTTCATGAGCCTGCAAGTCCCGATGCGCCGGACGCGGCGGACCGTTGCGATTGTATCAATGCGCACACCCGCGGGGCACGACCGGCTTGCCTGTGCTGGCCATGGGCGCCCCGGACTGTACTCCTCCCATTCGTCACACAATCCATCACTTTGGATTCAAAAACCCGTATTATGGTGCCGCCTGCGCCAGGCAGGGACCAAAGGCCTTATTTCATTGACGTACGGTGCTCGACCGGGTGGGCATGCCGCGTGCTATCTGGGATGAGTGCTGGGACAAAAGCTCCCGGCTCTACCTGTCAGTGCGTTCGGAAGTCGGCATTGGGATTTCTCGACCGCTGCCATCGTTTGTTGTTTTCAGGAGGATGAATTACACATGCGAGCACGTACATTAGCCGCACTGGTGGCAGTCCTGCTGTTTGCCTGGCCGATCGCGGCTCAGGACCAGCGTGGCTCCATCGAAGGCATCGTGAAGGACAGCTCGGCTGCGGTGCTTCCGGGCGTGACCGTGGAAGTGCGCTCGAACACCGGCGTCGTGCTGACGGCAGCGACTGACTCTGAAGGTGTTTATCGCTTCCCGTCCGTGGCCCCGGGCACCTACGAGGTGTCTGCGACCCTTGCGGGCTTCACCTCGAAGAAGCAGGGTGATGTCATCGTCGGCCTCGGCCAGGTCAAGAAAGTCGACCTCTCGCTGGGGCTGGCTGGCGTCGCCGAGTCCATCCAGGTCACGGCTGAATCACCGCTCGTCGACGTCAAACAGAGCGCGCGGCAGACGAACATCGCCCGCGAGCAGATCGAACTCCTCCCGAAAGGCCGCGACTTCACGACGCTCGTGACCCAGGCCCCAGGCGCGAACAACGAAGCGAAGCTGGGCGGCCTGTCGATCGACGGCGCGAGCGCAGGGGAAAATCGCTACATCATCGACGGCATCGAGACGACCAACCTCCAGAGCGGTTTGTCCGGCAAGAACGTGATCGTGGACTTCATCGAAGAGATCCAGGTCAAGTCCAGCGGTTACACGGCCGAATACGGCGGCGCGACCGGCGGCGTGATCAACGTCCTCACCAAGAGCGGCACCAACAACTGGCGTGGCAGCGTGGGTCTCCAGTATCAGGGGGACAAGCTCTCCGGCGGCACCGTTCCCGCAGCAGGCCAGACCACGATCGGAACCGGGAGGCCCACGCTGCGGCTGAACCTGACCGACGCGACCAAGGCGGAGTACGTCACGTATCCGAAGGACTCGGAAAGTCGTGTCGAGCCCGGATTTGCTCTTGGCGGCCCCCTCCTCACGAACCGTGCCTGGTTCTTCGGCGCCTACCAGCCGGCTTTGTCGACAACGAGCCGGGACGTCAACCCCCAGACAGCGCAGAATCCCGCCGCGGGCACGTTCGCCGTCGAGCGGAAGCAGCAGGTCCAGTACCTGACGGGCAACGTCACGTCGCAGCTGAGCGACAGCGTGCGCGCACGAGTGGCGTACAACAACAGCTGGAGCCAGACCAAGGGCCTGCTCCCGAGCTTCAGCGGCACGGACCGCGTCGATACCAATTACTCGAAATCATCGGCGTTCCCGAACTACTCCGTCTCCGGCAACCTGGACTGGGTCGCCTCGCAGAAGCTGTTCTTCGGCGTTCGCGGCGGTTATTACATGTCGGATCGGCACGATTCGAATGTGACGGTCGAACCGCAGTTCGCCTTCCCGAGTACCAACAACGTCAACTATCTCGACACGCCCGCCAGTCTGCAGCACGGCACCGGGTTCACCAGCATTCCGTCGAATGCACTGACCACGCGCGACCAGCAGACTCGCGGTTACTTCCAGGCGGACGGCACCTGGTACGCCAAGGGCGGCGGCGACCATCAGCTGAAATTCGGTGTCCAGGCCGATCGCGTGGGCAACAACGTGCTCACGGGAAATGCGCGTCCGGTGGTCCGGCTGTTCTTCAACACGCCGCTCACGAGCGGCGTGCCGCTGCAGCGTGGCACCTACGGGTACTACGAAGTGCGCAGCAACGACACCGACCCGACCCGCGGGATCATCACCGAGGGAAACATCCACACGACGAACCTTGGCTTCTTCGTGCAGGACGCGTGGACGATCAACAACCGGCTGACGATCAATGCCGGCGTGAGGACGGAACGCGAGCGGGTTCCGACCTACGCAGTCGCGTCGGACATCCCTGAGTTCGGCCTCGAATTCGGATTCAAGGACAAGCTGGCGCCACGGATCGGCGCGGCCTACGACATCAACGGCGACGGCAAGTGGAAAGCGTTCGGGTCGTGGGGCGTGTTCTACGACATCTTCAAGCTCGAACTGCCCCGTGGCTCGTTCGGCGGCGACAAGTGGGTGTCGTACTACTACACGCTCGATCAGGCGGACTACAGCACGCTGCTGGCAAACTCGGCCTGCCCGCCGGCCTGCCCGGGCACGCTCATCAGACGAACGGACTTCCGGCATCCGTCGTTCGGCGCCGATGCGATCGACCCCGACCTCAAGCCGATGCGGCAGCAGGAAGCCGCCGCCGGCCTCGAGCACCAGCTCAATGACGTCATCGCGCTCAGCGTCCGATACGTGCACAAGCAGGTGGACCGGGCGATCGAAGACACCGGCTCGTTGAGCCCCGGCGGAGACGAGATTTACGTCATCGCGAACCCGGGCGAGGGAATCACGTCGCTCGCGTTCACGAATCCCGAGACGGCGCTGCCGAAGGCGAAGCGCGACTACGACAGCGTGGAGTTCGCGTTCGAGAAGCGGTTCAAGAATTCCTGGTTCCTGCGCAGCAGCTATCTGTGGAGCCGTCTCTACGGAAACTACTCGGGACTCTCACAGTCGGACGAAAACGGGCGCACGAGCCCGAACGTCGGCCGTCTGTTCGACTACCCGCTCATGATGTTCCGGGACGGCGGCGTGCCGGCATATGGTCCGCTCGCGACCGATCGCCCGCATCAGTTCAAGACGCAGGTCATCTACCAGTTTCCGTTCGGGACCTCGGTGAGCTTGAATCAGTTCGTGGCCAGCGGCCTTCCGGTCAGCCGCGAGCTCGCGATCTTCCCGGGCAGCAACTACCCGGTGAATTACCTCGGGCGCGGGAGCGATGGACGGACCCCGGTGTTCTCGCAGAGCGACATCTTCGTGCAGCACGCGTTTCGCCTCGGCGGTACGAAGCAGGTGGTGCTCGGGTTCAATGTGCTGAACCTCTTCAACCAGGACACCGCGGTGTCGAAATTCTCGACCTTCCAGCGGACAGGCGCCGTCACCCCCGACGAATCGCTCTTCTACGCCGGGAAGCAGACGCTCGAGTCGCTCATCGCCCCGGCACTGGCTTCGAAGGCATTGACGACGGATCCCCGGTTCCTGCTGGCCAACGGATTCCAAGAGCCCATTCAGGCACGGATCGGCGTGAAGTTCCTGTTCTAGGACGACGGACGGAATGCGGTTATCTTTGGCCCCGCGGGCTTCATCCCGCGGGGCCTTTTTTTTACCCGGAGGAGACTATGCGCCTGCGTAGTTCGCTGCTGCTGGCTACCGTCCTGGTATCCGCTCTCGCATCCGCCCAGCCCCAGAACCAGTCCCGAGGCCGTGCCATGCCGCCATACAGGCTTGGGCTCGAGGAACTCAGGTCGGAAAGCTGGGAAAAGGCCGCGGAATCCTTCAAACGAGCCATCGACATCGACCCGACCTTCGAGATGGCGTATTACGCGCTCGGTCGCGCGACGATGCCTCAGAAGAAGTACGCGGAGGCCGCGGCTGCGCTCGGCAAGTGCCGGGATCTGTACCACGATCAAGCGGGCAAGGTGTTCGCAAACCAGCAGGAGGCGCAGCGCTACCGGCGCGAACGGCTCACGGAAATTGACGAAGTCATCCGCCAGTATCAGGGAGCTCCACAGACGGGACAGAACGCCGAAGCGCTTCGTCAGCTGGGCGAGCGGCGCCGCCTCATGCAGGAAAACCTGCTGCACGGCACGGATGTCTCTCTCGAAACATCCGCTCCGTCGTTCGTGTCGCTGGCACTCGGGAGCGCATTCTTCAGACTCGGCCGCATGACCGATGCCGAGCGAGAGTATAAGGCCACCATCGCGGCAGACCCCAAGACCGGGGAGGCGCACAGCAACCTGGCGGTCGTCTACCTGATGACCGGCCGGATCGACGAGGCGCAGAAGGCCGTCGATCAGGCGAAAAAAGTCGGTTTCCGGATCAACCCGCAGCTCGAACAGGACATCAGGGAGAAGAAGCGCGGGTCATGAAGCGCCTCCGTCTGGCGGTTCCCGCCGCCGCCCTTACAGCTGCTCGACGTCGATCTGGGCCCGCTGCAGCTTGCCGCTGAAGTCGATATAGATCGACTTCCATTCCGAGAACACATCCAGCGCCGCGACACCCGCCTCGCGATGCCCGTTGCCGGTGTTCTTGGTGCCGCCGAACGGCAGATGGACCTCGGCGCCGATGGTCGGCGCGTTGACGTAGAAGATCCCCGTGTACAGGTCGCGCATGGCCACAAATGCGCGGTTGATGTCCTGGGTATAGATCGACGCCGACAGTCCGTACTCCACGCCGTTGCCGATGTCCACGGCCTCGTCGAGCGATCGGCACCGCATCACCGACACCACCGGGCCGAAGATCTCCTCCCGCGCGATCCGCATTCTCGGCTCGACGTCCGTGAAGATGGTCGGCTCGTGGAAGTGGCCGTTGGCGAAGGGGCCGGAGTCGAGGCGGCGCCCGCCGCAGGCCAGCGTTGCCCCTTCCCCGGTGCCGATGCGGACGTATTCGACCACCGTCTCGAGCTGCGCCTCGCTGATCGAGGGACCAACCTGCGTCCCCTCCACCAACCCGTCGCCGACGACCAGCGATTTCGCGCGCGCCACGAACTGCTCGACGAATGCCTCGTAGACCCGCTCGTGCACGACGACGCGGCTGGCCGCGGTGCAGCGCTGCCCGGTGGTGCCGAACCCTCCCCACAGACAGCCATCCACCGCCAGCTCGAGGTCCGCGTCGTCCATGATCATGATGACGTTCTTGCCGCCCATCTCGAGATGGACCTTCTTGAACGTCGGCGCGGCGGCCAGATTGACGACTCGTCCGACCCGCGTCGAGCCGGTGAACGAGACGACGCGCACCGCGGGGTCGGTGGTCAGCGGCGTACCGACTTCGTCGCCGTCGCCGGTCACCATGTTCACGACCCCCTTCGGAATCCCGGCATCCTCCAGCACCTTGACGAAGTTGACCGCGGACAGCGGGGTCTGGGAGGCGGGCTTGAAGA
>JBDTSX010000353.1:0-5917 GCA_039930925.1 Acidobacteriota bacterium
ATCATCCGTCGGGCGGCGGATTCACCGCGCACCCGCGCGCCGGCATAGGACCGCGCGTAGAGATAGCGCTGCGAGACGTACTCCCGGATGGTGTAGTGCTTCTTGTGGCCGGCCACGATTTCGGGATGACAGTACAACTGAATGCCATGGTCCCGGAGGACCGCGTGCAGGTGGTCCTCCCATCGGCCGCTGGTCGTAGCGTCCCGGAACCGCTCGAGCAGCTCGCGCCGGTAGGTGGTGTTGTTCCCCGTGAGAGACGGCACGGAGCCTGATTGCAGCGGCGGCAGCAGGTGGCTATATTCGCACAGGAACGCCGCCCAGTCGACGGTGCGGTCGGTCGCGGTGTTCTCGACCGCGCCGCCGACCACCGTTTCACCCTGCCGCTGGGCCCGGAGCATCTGCGCCGCCCACCCGGCCGGAACCTGCACGTGGTCCTCGATGACTGCGACCACCGGCGCCGTGGCGGCGGCAAAGGCGATGGCGCGCAGGTCGGGAATCGGCGTGCCCAACGGGGCGTCGAGGACGCGGACGGCCGGATGCCGGCGCGCCACCTCCTCCCGAAACGCCGGGCCGTGCCGGTCAACCACCAGAACTTCGAGCGGCGTCCGGTCGGACTCGGCCGCCAGCGCGGCGAGGCAGCCGTCGAGATCCCTCATCGTGTTCACGGCCGGGACCACCACCGACATTTCCGGCGGCGGCAATCGCGGCCCCGCTTCAGCGGGCCGGTCCACGCAGATACCCCATCATCTCTCCCGCCGCCCAGGCGCTCAGGAACGTGAGCGTCAGCGGCAGGGCGCGAAAAAACGCGGCGCGATCGGCGGCCGCCACGCCGGCCTCGACGCGCCGGGCCAGCACCAGCGGCAGGACCGGGGCGGCGGCGGCGCGCACCCACCGATGGAGCGACGGCTGCTCGGTGAGCCGCGCGCGGGCATAGTCGAGCCCATGCCGATAGCGATCCTGGCAGAACGCGGCAATCTCGTAGTGCAGGTTCTGCTGGATTTCGGCCGCCGCCGTCACCCTCAGCCGGCAGCCCGCGGCGACGAGCCGGGCGTGAATGACGTCCTCCCAGAAGCCCTCGGCCGCCCATGCCGCGGCTCGCGGCAACGCGCGTGGGCCGTAGAGCACGTTCGCACCGGTGGCCAGGGCGTGGCCGCCGCCGTCCGCGTGACCGGTGAAAAATCCATACTCCGCGAAATACGCGGCCCAGTCCGCCGTGCGATCCCGCTGTGCGTTGCCCATCCGGCCGCCGACCACGTCCGCATCGCCGATCCCTGTCATCAGCGCCGCCAGCCAGCCGGGCGCGGCGACGCAGTGATCCTCCATCAGGGCGGCGAACGGTGTCCGCACCGCGTGGAGTCCGGCGCCGCGCAGCTCCGGCAGCGTCGGATGTCCCGGCAGCGCGACGGCAACGCCGAGCGATCCGGTCAGGACCATCGCACTCGCCACCGAGGCGCGATCGCCCGGCCGGGAGACGATCACCGGCGCGGCCATGTCCCGGGCCTGCGGAACGACGGATCGAAGACATGCGTCGAGCAGACGCGCCTCGCGCGGTGAGGCAATCACGACACTGACCTGCCCCTGGGCGGCCATCACGCGGTGCGGACCGCAGCCTGCCGGCAGGCGCCAGCCGCTTCGCCGAGCGCCCAGGCCGCGGCGAACAGGCAGAGCCACGGCAGCGCGCGGACGAACGCTGGACGATAGCCGGCGGCGGGCCAGACGCGCCGCGCGATCCGCGCGACCAGCAGCGCGGGCACCAGCGGGGCAGCGGCGATCAGCCGGAGACGCATCGCCCCCGACGTCGCCCGGTAGGCGCCGAAGTGGCGGCCGTGCACGAATCGCTCGCGAAGCACGCGGCCGGGCGCGGGTGCATCGATCACGACCGTGGTCCCGCCGTCGACGGCGACGAGCGTGAGACCGGCGCGGCGGAGACGCCGGTGCACTTCGATTTCCCAGAAACCATCCGCCGGCGTGCCCGCCGCCGACAGATCCGAGCGCCGGTAGAGCGCGTTGTCGCCGGCAATCTCCCCGGCGACCGGCCCGGCCGTCCAGCGTCCTTCGAGGTAGTTCGAGTAACGCAGGAAAAACCAGCCGGCCACGGACGGACGGCTGCCGGACCGAAGCGCGAAGGCGCCGCCGGCGCCGCCGACCGCGGGCGTCATCGCCGCCATCATCCGGTCGCCCCATGGCGCCGTCACCTCGCACTGGCCGATCGCGAACGCCACGAACCTGCTGCGGCTCGACTCCAGGCCGCGCGCCCACAACGCTGGGACCAGCGCGCCCGGAGCCACGGCGATCGCCCTGACTCCGGGGAACGCCGCGACGCGATCGATGGTGCGATCGGTCGAGGCGTCCACCACGACAATGTCCGTCGGGATATGCGCCGTCGCCCGATGCCACGCGGCGAGACAGCGGTCGATGGTTCGCTCGGCGTTGACGGTCGCGACGACCACGGAGAGCACCGGCTCCGTGTTCCCGGCACAATCTGGTGGCGTGCCCGCGGACGGGCCAGGCAGCGTCATTCTGGCCGGACGATAGCACGCGATCCGGAGCCAGATAGTAGAATCCTCGTTGCGATGCGATTCCGCGGTCCGGCCGAGATGGCATTCGTCGCGGTCGCATTGCTCTGTGGCGCCCTCGTCTTCACCTGGCCGCTCGCGGCCGATCCCGGCTGGATGCTGCCAGCCCCGGGCGATGCGCTCTACAACTCGTGGGTGCTGGCGTGGGTGGCGGACCGGGCCGCGCACGGCATGGCGGGGGTCTGGGACTCCCCGGTATTCTACCCCTACCGCACCACGCTGGCCTTCTCCGATCCGATGCTCGCCATCGGCCTGCCGTTCGCGCCGGCGTACTGGGTGAGCCGCAACCCGCTGGTTCTGCACAATGTGGCGGTGTGGTCCTCGTTCGTCATTGCCGGCACCGGCGGCTACGCGCTCGGCCGGGACCTGACCGGCCGACGTAGCGCCGGCATCGTCTGCGGCGCGCTGGCGGCGTTCGTGCCCTACCGTCTGTCCCACCTCTCCCATGTGCAGATCCTGATGGCCGGCTGGCTGTGGTGGGCGGTGTGGAGCGTTCACCGCTACTTCGAGGCACCGAGCCTGGCCGCATCCCTGCGCATCGCGCTGTTCTATCTGCTGTTCGCGCTCTCCAGCTTCTACTGGGCGTACATCGGTCTGGTCCCGCTGATCGCGATTGCCGGCGCGGCGGCGTGGCGGCGGCGCGGCCCTGCCCGCGTCTGGTTCGGGCACGGCCTGGCGGCGGCCGCGATGGTCGCGGTCGTGCTGGTGCCGGTGATCCGATCGGCGCGAACGCTGATCGCGCCGACGAGTGCGGTCGGAGGTGCGGGCGGTGCACCGTCCGACGCCGCCGACGTGCTCTCGTACGTGTCCGGCCATCCGGGCCTGTGGGTCTGGGGTCGCCTCCTGCGGCACGGCGGGGGAGAGACCGATCTCTTTCCCGGCCTCATCGCCCTGACCTGCGCCCTGGCCGCGATGGCGGTGTTCCGGCGCGGCAGCGACCACGTCGCCCGGTTCTGGGTGAAGGTCTACGGCGCGCTGCTTTTCCTCGGAGCGGCCGCCTCGCTTGGTGCGGCCCCGACCTACAACGGTCGCGTGTTGTTCCGGAACCCCGTCTTCACGTGGCTCGTTTCCTCCGTCCCGGGGTTCGCTCAGCTGCGGGCGCCCGCCCGATTCGTGGTGATCGTCCAGCTGGCGCTATCGGTCCTCGCCGCGTATGGCGTGTCGGCCTGGTTCACGCGCCGCAGCCTGGCGCCGGGCGCATGCGCGATCGCCGCCGCGATCGTCGCCGCACTGGTGTTTGTCGAAGGAATCGGCGCGCCGATTCCGGTGCTCACGTTCACGCCGTACCAGCTGTCGGGAGACCGGGCTCTCTATCACTGGCTGGCGCAGCAGCCGGCCGGCGCCGTGCTGGAGCTGCCGATGGACGGCTGGGGCGTGGAGCACCATTCGATGGTCTACCAGTATCGGGCGTTGATCCACGGCGATCGGCTGGTCAACGGCGTGGCGCGCTTCGCGCCGGCGCTGCCCGACGTGCTGGCCCAGGGGGAGTCGCCGGCGGTCGCCGCCGATCGCATCCCCGAGGCGGTCGCCTTCCTGCGCAACCTTGCGGTCCGATATGTGGTGATCCACCCGACCTGGTACGCCGCTGCATCACTGGGGGGGGAGATTCGGGCCGCCCTCAGCCGGGCCGCGGCTGCGGATCCGATCGATTTCGGAGCATCGTCGGTCATCGACCTCGGCGCCGCGCGAACGCCGCCGCGGCTCCCGCCGGTCAAAGAGATCCCGGTGCAGTCGCTACAAGTCTCGGCCACTACCGGCGAGCCGGCCCGGATGCTCGACGGCGATCCCCTCACGCGGTGGATCAACGGACGGCCGCAGAGCGCCGGCGATCGCATCGAGATCGCGCTCGCGCGCAGCCAGGACCTCTCGGGCGTCCGCATGCAGCTCCTCAGCAACAGCCTGAACGATTACCCGCGCCGCCTCGAAGTGTCGGTGTCGGAAGACGGCGAGGGATTTGCGGCGTGCTTTTCCGGCAGCGTGTTTCCCGCGCTCGGAACCGCCCTGCGTCTCAGTCCGCTGACGCCGGTGATCGAGCTCCGATGGCCGCCGATCCACGGCGTCCGTGTCCGGCTGCGGCAGACCGGCGCCTCACGCTGGTTCTGGTCCATTCACGAGCTGCGTCTCTTGACGCCCGACTGAGTGCCAGCACCGCGCGCACCCGGGGATTGCCTGCGGTTCGCAGGCGCGCGACCGCCCGCTTGAACGCGCCCTCAGCCCTTAGCCCTGAGCCTTCTGTCCGGCTTGACGACCACGGTCGCGAGCAAGTAACCGTGTCGGCGAACCGCCGCTACATGGCGATCGAGGAACACGAACGGCTGCACGAGCGCTCCGGTCACCACCGCGAGCGGACGGCACCATGAGTGGAAGGCGAGGTCCAGCATCCGCAGCCACCCGGGGATGAAGAGGATGGCGGTCTCCGCCGTCACGTCGAGCCCCGCCCGTTCGAGCATCTGCCGCAGCGCCCGCCGCGAGTAGGACTTTTCGTAGCCGTAGCCATACATGCCGATCGCCTGCAGGAGCGTGACGAACAGCGGGCGCAGGAACGGATCGTGGCGGTTGGGTACGCCGATGATCGCGCGGCCGCCAGGTTTGAGCACCCTCGCCATTTCCGCCACCGCGCGCTCGGTCTCGTCGAAGTGCTCGATCGTGCCCATCGAGTAGATCGCGTCGAAGGTGTTATCGGCAAATGGCAGATCGCGGACATCGCCGACCGCGCTTCGCAGTGAGCCGGCGCCCTCGGTGAACGCGGTCCGGGCCTGCATCACGGTCGGCGCGGAGATATCCACACCGTACGCGCGCGCGCCACGGCCGGCCGCCCACGCGAGGATGCGCGTGTTCTTCGCCTCGTCCCACAAATCGGTCTTCAGGATACTGAGGCCCTGAAGAGGAGGAAAGTGCTCGGTGAACAAGCGCCGTTCATTCTCCGCGTAGTAGGTCGTCGATGCCGCACCCGCCAGGTCGGGAAACCGCTCGCCGACGCCGGCCCAGAAGTTCCGGTAGACGGACCCCGTACTCATCGCCGCTCCACAATCCAGTCCGCCGCGCCGAAGGCAAACGACAGCGCGCGCGGATCGCCATTGCCGGTGACGCTGCCGGCCACCGCCGGCGCGTCGACCGGATGAAAGAGGAGGTCATGGGTGCCGGGCGTGACGGCGATCGGCGCCAGGTCATACGATGCGCGTGCCGGCGCCACGATGAGCGTCTGGACCAGGCGGCCGTCGAGCAGCACGTTCATCCGGCGCGGGGCGTCGAACGCCGCCAGCTCGATGCGCAGCGTCGCGCCCACGGCCTGGTCCGCGGTGTTCACAATCGTCCACAGCGCGTCCGTGCCCATCCAGCGC
>JBDTSX010000354.1:0-5915 GCA_039930925.1 Acidobacteriota bacterium
GGTCGGGAACATGTAGAGCGCGCGCGTCGCCGGATCCTGCAGGATCGCGTTCAGCACGGGCGCGTTGTAACAGAGCGTCTTCCCGGACGCAGTCGGGGTGATCGTGACGACGTTGCGCCCTTCCAGAACGTGTCCGAAGGCCTCGGCCTGGTGCGTGTAGAGCCGGTCCACGCCGCGGGCCGCCAGCGCCGAAATCAGCCGTTGGTCGGTGCCCCGCGGGTACTCCGCGAAGGACGCCGCAATCGCCGGCATCCGGTGCGCAGCCGTCACGATCGGGTCCGCCTCCCCGCCCATCGGACTGCGCGAAGCGGTCAGGCGCGTCAGCACCTCCTGCAGCGAGCGGTCCTTGTCTCCTGAGACAACGGGGAGGGTCTCTTGCGCCATGGAAAGTGTTGAGGCTGCTGGGATTGCGGTTCCGATACTAGCAGGGGTCTGGCGGGCGATCAAGAGGCGAAACGGGGCGAAGGTTTTAGGTTTTAGGGTTCTAGGTTTTAGGTTTTCGGCTTAGGGCTCACGGCTGAAGTCCCAAGGGGTTCGGTCTGCAATCTGGCGCCGGCCGCCTTCGCCACGAGTCCGCTCAGACCCACCACCCCAATCAGATTCGGGAACACCTGCAGCGCGTTCATCAGATCGCCCCACGCCCAGACCAGTGTGACCGGCCCCATCGCGCCGAACGGAATGAGCAGGCAGTAAATCCATCGGTACGGCGTCGTGATTTTGCGGCCGAGGATGTATTCGAAGAACTGTTCGCCGTAGTACGCCCAACCAATCAGCGTGGTGTAGCCGAAGAGGAACACGCAGAACGCGACAATGTAGCCGCCGGCAACCGGCATCACGGTGTTGAATCCCGCCGCGACCGCGGCGCTCGAGGTGGCGCCGCTCTGCCACACACCGGTCAGGAGAATCGTCATCGCGCTGATCGTCGAGGTGACGAACGACACGATGAACACTTCCATCACCGCGTTCAGCCCCTGCTGCACCGGCTGTGCGCTCTGCGCCGTCCCGTAGGCGACCGCGGCCGTGCCGTATCCCGCCTCGTTCGCGTAGATGCCGCGGGCGATACCATAGCGCATCGCCACCAGGATCCCGAGGCTCCCGCCGGCGGCGGCCTTCATCGAAAACGCGCCGTCGACAATCAGCCGGAACACCGCCGGGATGCGCGCCGCATTGAAGAGAATCACGATCAGGCCGCCGGTGAGGTAGAGCCCCACCTTGAGCGGCGACAGCTTCTCGGCGACCCGGCCGATCGACTTGATGCCGCCGATGATCACCAGCCAGGTCAGGACCGCGATGGTGATGCCGGACACCAGCTTGGGGATCCCGACGACGGTATAGAGGACGAGCGCCATCGAGTTGGGCTGCGTGAAGGGCGTCGTGGTCAGGGCGGCGACCGCGGCGACGAACGCAAAGAGCCAGGCGAGAACCGGCGATCGGAGCCCGTCGCGCAGGTAATACATCGGCCCGGAGAGGACCGCGCCCGCGCGCGTCTCGCGGAAGGTGACGCCGAGCACCGCCTCGCCGAACTTGATCGCCATGGCGACGAAACCGTAGACCCAGATCCAGAACAGCGCACCAGGGCCGCCGGAGACGATTGCGGTGGCCACGCCGGCGATGTTGCCGGTGCCGATCGAGGCCGCCAGCGCGGTCATGAACGCCTGGAACGGTGTCAGCGCGCCGGTCCCGCCGGTCCCGCGGCGCACGAACGCCGCCCGGCACGCATCGCCGAAGCGGCGGACCTGGACGAACCGGAACCGCAGCGTGAGGAACAGCCCCGTGCCAAGCAACAGCGCGACCACCCACGGCATGAACACCGCGTCGGCGAACGACTGAATGCGATCCGCGAGGGCAGATGAAATCATTGGACAGGGGCTTTGGGCTTTGGGCTTTGGGCTTTGGGCTTTGGGCTTTGGGGTGGTTGGCGTGGGCGCTGGGCGCTCGGTCGGAACCAACCTAAAACCGTAAAACCCTAAAACCCTAAAACCTAAAACCCCTTGTTCAAATATTCGACTTCGATTGGCACCCGTCCACCGTAATCGAGGCGCCGCTGACCCAGCTGGCGCGCGGCGAGGCGAGGAAGGCGACGACGGCGCCGACTTCGTCCGGGCGTCCCAGGCGTCCGAACGGCAGTTCGCGCTTGATGAAGTCGGCCATTCCCTCCGGGTCCGCCTGCTGCCGCTTGTGCCAGGATCCGCCAGGGAAGAGAATCGAACCGGGCGCCACGCTGTTGACGCGGATGTTCACCGGCGCCAGTTGCTGCGCGAGCGATTTGGCGAGGCTGATCTCGGCGGCTTTGACGGCATTGTAGGTCATCCGTCCGCCCGATTCGCGCCCCCAGATCGACGCGATCATGATGATCGCGCCGCCGCCGCGTTGCTTCATGTGCGGAACGGCGAGCCGCGAGGCGCGGATCGCCGGAAAGAGCGTCTCATCGAATGCCGCCTGCCACTCCGCGTCGGACGTGGTGAGGATGTCGGTGCCGGCGGCGCGCCCGACGTTGTTGACGAGAATGTCGATCCCGCCGAACGCATCGACGGTGCGCTCGACCACCAGCGCGACGCCGTCGGGCGTGGACACGTCCGCCTGCACCGCGATCAGCATGTTCGGACGTCGGGCGGCCGCCTCGACCTCGGCGGCCGCCTCGGCGAGGCGCTCGGATCCCCGCGCACAGATGCACACCCGGCAGCCTTCGGCGACCAGCGCCCGCGCGCTCGCCAGGCCGAGACCGCGGCTGGATCCGGTGACGATCGCAATCTTGCCGCTGAGGGAAAGGTCCATCCAGGCTACTCGGGCCGGCCGCCGGTCAGATCGTTGAGGCGCCAGTCGAGCGGATGATATGTCACCTTGAACTGGTTCTTCTCGAGGAACTCACGTTCGAGCGGCAGGACACTGGGCGTGATGAAGGCAACGATGGCGCGCTCGATCGGCGAGCGCTGGGCCATCGGGCCGCTCGCGACGGTGTCGTAAGCCGCGATGAAATCCTTTTCCCGCCAGCTGAGGATCGGCGTCACCGTCACCTGCCCCGTCGCCCGGTCGATCCGCAGCATGGTCTGTTCGGAGACGAAGTTCTCCTGGATGTCGTCGAGCTGCTGCATGATCCGCGCGCCGCTGAACGCCTCGCTGCGGAGACGGCCGCTGCCGATTGCGCCCCGCCCGAGCGCCAGATACAGCCGCGGCTCCTTGAACTCGGCAAGGACGCTCTTCTCGATCTCGTCGAGCGTCAGGCTGCGGCCGGCCGCGCGATGCTTGATCGTTTCAAACGCGCCGGGAATCTGCCGGATGCTGTTCGCGGGGTAGCCCGCGTTGCTGCCGTGAATCGGATAGCGATCGATGACGGTCTGCAGCACGAACGCGTTGTAGGCGTTCACCCAGAACGCCATCTTGTCCTCGCGCTTCCACGACTCGTAGGTTGCCGCCGGGATATTGAGGGACGAGATGTAGCGATCGAGCCGGCCGCGCTCACCTCGCAGCGCGCGATAGTAGACGAGGCCGTCGCGGACGTTGACGTCCAGCAGCTGATCGAGTGGACGGTGAAGCGCATCTGACGGCCCGGCCGCCTGCGGCGCAACGATCTCGCCGCGAACCACGGCGACCACCCGCGCCGTCATCGTCAGCGAAGCCACGGCGCAGAGGGCCGGCAGGATGAGCGGAAGGCGTGCCAAGCGGTACATAAGCCTGATCCTAGTCCATTCGCCGCGCAGACCCAGCCGGCGCCGGCTTTCTGCCGAACAAACCGGCACTGTCCGGCTGGTGCCGGACACGGCGACGAGGTCCGGGCGCGTACCACCAGGTTCGGGAGCGTGCCCATGACTGGCCGCCCCGCCGTTTCAGTGATGGGATGCCAGGAAATCCGCAATCGCCTGCGAGAACACGTCCGGAGATTCGAGGTTTGCGAGGTGCCCCGCATCCGGGATGGTGACCAGCGTTGAACGGACGATGGCCTGCTGCATCGATTCGGCATCGCGTACCGGCGTGATCACATCTTCGGCGCCGACGATGACGAGTGCCGGACAGGACATCTTTGCGAGATCCGGCGTCGAGTCCGGTCGCGCCATCATGGCTCCAATCGCCGCCGTCATGGCGCCGACCGGCGCCGACTCGATGGACGCGCGCACCTCCGCCTGCAGCGCCGGCCGCGCGCGCCTGGTCGTCTCTCCGAGCAGCTTCGGCAGCATCTGGTCCGCCACCCCCCTGGCCCCCGTGGCCCGCGCGAGCTCGATCATCTGCTGGCGCGCGGCGCGTCCCTCCGCGGTGTCCGCCTGTGCTTTGGTATCGGCCAGAATCATTCCGCTGAATCGATCGGGCTCGAGCCTGAAGAGCGCAAAGGTCACGTACCCACCCATCGACAGACCGCCGATGGTGGCGGCCTCGATTTCGAGATGATCCAGCAGTCGTGATACGTCGCCGGCGAAATCGTCGAGGGTGACCGTTCCGGCGTCGTCCGACACGGTCTGTGCCGGACCAAACCCACGCAGGTCCGGCGCAATGACGCGCCAGCCCTCCGGCACGCGCTGGAGCTGCGGCCGCCACATGTCCGCGTTCAGCGGAAACGCGTGGATGAGCACGAGCGGCCAGCCCGCGCCCGCTTCGAGGTATCGCATCCGCCGGTGACCCAGCGCCAGGTAGGATTCACGGATCATCTTCCGATCATAGCCCGGTCCGCGAGCCGGGGACGGCCCCGCGAGACCAAGCTGGGAATGGACGGCAAGTATTGCGAGCGCCAGGCCCGGCCCGCCATACCATAGCGACATGGTGCGCGAGATCCGGCGGCGCTTCGCGATGCTCTCGCCCGCCGAACGTCTGCGGTGGGCGAGCATGGCGCCGCTCGGGCTGGGCGCGGCGGTGCTCGAGGCGGCCGGCGGCGCGCTGGTCTTCGCGCTGCTGACGGTGATCCTCGATCCGGCCGGCAGCAGTCGAATCACTGAAGCGATCCGGGCGCGCGTGCCCGGCGCCGATCCGCGAAACGCCGTGCTCACTCTCGCCGCGTGCGCCGCCGCCGTCCACCTGGCGAGGAACCTCCTGATCCTGGGCGTCGCGTGGTGGCGCGCGCGCGTGGTGGCGTTCGATGCGGCGGCCCTGTCCACCCGCCTGCTGCGCGCGTATGTGGCCGCCTCGTGGCCCTTTCACTTGCAGCGCGGCTCCCCGGGCCTGATCGAGAACATCCGCGAAAGCGCGCGGCCCTTCTTTGAAGTGTTCGAATCCGCCGCCACGATTCTGACCGAGGCCGCGGTGGTCGGCGCGCTCGCGGCGGTGGCGATTGCGGTGGCGCCGCTCACGGTCACGGCGGTCTGCGCCGGAATCGTGGCGGTCGTGGCGGCCGGGCTGCGGCTGACCCGTGCGGCCCAGCGCCGCGGCGGCGCCCGGCAGTTCGAGCTCGGCACGTCGCTCTACCGCCACGTCCAGCACAGCCTCGGGGCGATCAAGGAAATCCGCATCCTCGGGCGAGGTCGATTTTTCGTCGACGCGTTTTCGCGCGATGCCCGCGAACGCGCGAAGCTCGATACGCTCCGCGCCGCGCTCGACGCGCTCCCGCGGGTGCTGCTCGAGACGATGTTCGTGCTCGGCATGCTCGCCGTGCTGGTCCTCAACCGCGGAGCAGGGAACGGCGCCGCGGTCCTCCCGCTCATCAGCCTCTACGCGTACACCGGATTTCGCGTCATCCCCGCGGCGCACCGGATCGCGGTGCAGATCAACAACCTGCGATGGGGACTGGCCGCCACCGCGCCGCTCGTGGACGATTTGCACCTGCTCGAAGGTCTCGACGCGCGTGACGACGCCGGACCGCGCCTGGCTTTCCACGATCGCCTCGACGCCCGCGGCGTGGTGTTCTCGTACGAGGGCACGAACCTGCCGGTCCTGCGGGGGGTCACGCTGACGGTCCGCCGCGGAGAGTCGGTCGCGATCGTCGGAGCGACCGG
>JBDTSX010000355.1:0-5911 GCA_039930925.1 Acidobacteriota bacterium
TCGGCGAACACCTCGTAGAGCGGATACGCGATCGGATCGTTGGCGAAGAACTGCTGGAGCGGCGGGTGCAGTTTGAGCCCGTGCACGCGCCCTGACGCGACCAGCCGCCGCGCCTCGCGGACGGCTTCAGGGCCGCGCGTCGGATCGATGCTGGCGAAGGCGATCGCGATGTCGGCGTTCTGTTCCGCGAAGTCGGCGACGGTCTCGTTCGGCACCTGCGGCCGGCCGGTCAGGCGCTCGTCCACCGAGAACACCACGCACGCGATCTTCCGAGACCGGTAGTAGTTTGCGAGCCCGTCAGGATCGCGCGGGGCACCGGTATCCTGGAAATACTTGCGCGCGGCGATGTCCGCCTCGGTTCCCTGGGCGGCCTCCGGCTCCATGTGGGCGTGGACGTCGATGGCGGTCAGATTCGCGAGATCGAAGCGTATCGGAGAGGTCAATGGCACGTGCTCCTTCAACAGATATCGATGATGATGGCGTCTCCGGCTGAACCGTAGAGCTGCGCCACGATTGCCGGTCGATGCGCCAGGACCGCGCGCTGGTTGAGCGAGCCCTTGGCGGTGATCTCCTGCGCATCCATCGACGGGACCGCTTCCATCAGCGCGACGCGCGTGATGCAGGTCGAGCTCGCCGGGTGGATGACGGCGAACTCGGCGAGCAGCTGACGCAGCCGCTCCCGGACAGCGGGATGTTCGAGGACCTGCCGCGCGGATGCGCCGACGACGGCGCTGCCGCACAGTGCGGTCATCGCCGCGAGATTCGGGAAAAGCAGCCCACAGACGGTGTCGCGGTGGTGGCCGGCAATGACGACATCGTCCACGAGATCGCCGAGCTGCACGAGCAGCGCGGCCCGCAGCGGACCGACCCGGACGAACGTGCCGGTGGACAGCTTGAAGTCCTCCGCGATCCGCCCCTCGAAGACGAAGCCGCCGGTGGGATTTGCCCGATCGGCGAAATCGATCGCGTCGCCCAGCTTGTAGAAGCCTTCTTCGTCGAACGATGCGCCCGTCAGGGCCGCGTCGCGCCAGTATCCGGGCGTGACGTTGGGGCCGCGCAGGCGCGCCTCGAGCACCGGTCCGACCGGGACGGCCTTGAGCTCGACGCCGGGCGCCGGGACGCCGATGCTCGCCGTGGTCGACATCCGTGCGCCGGTGCAGATCGCGAACGGTGCGCTCTCGGTCGCGCCAAGTCCAGTGACCCACGGAATGCGCTCGCCGCAGCCGTCGAGCGCGAGCGCCTCGAACTCGTCGGCGACCTGCTGGCGCAAGCCCGCGGCGGCGTAGAAGAGCATCTGCAGACGGCTGAAAAAGTGCCGGCGGAATGCCGCGTCGGCGGCCAGCGCCGGCGCCAGCAGCTCGAAGCCTTTCGGCACGTTGAAGTACGCCGTCGTCGCGACATCGCGCAGGTTCGCGATGGTCGCGTGAAAGTGCGCCGCGGTCGGCTTGCCAGCGTCAATGTACAGCGTGCCGCCGTTATACAGCGCGATGCCGAAGTTGTGGTTCCCGCCGAAGGTGTGATTCCACGGCAGCCAGTCGCAGAGCACCGGCGGCTCGTCGCTGAGCAACGGCATCACCGTGCGGATCTGCTCCTGGTTCGCGCAGAGCATGCGCTGCGTGTTGATCACGCCCTTCGGATGACCGGTCGACCCGGACGTGAAGAGCACCTTGGCGATCGTGTCCGGTCCGACCCGTGCGTGCGCGTCGTCCACCGCGTCGGTGGCGTCGCGCGACTGCAGATCGTCGAACGAGGTGGTGCGCAGCGCACCGGCTGGCGAGAGCGTGACGATCTCGGCTTCGCCGCCGACCGCCGCGAGCGCCGGTTCGAACTGCGCGCCGTCCGCCGCGAAGGCGAGACCCGGACGCAGCGATGCCCACAGCGCGCGAAGGGTCCCGTACTCGCGCGAGAGCAGTGAGTAGGCGGGGGCAATCGGCGCATACGGCACGCCGGCGTACATCGCGGCCAGCGCGAGCAGCCCGTGCTCAATGCTGTTGCCCGAGAGAATCACGATCGGGCGTTCGCTAGACAGGTTCCGGTCGAGGATCGATTGCGCCAGGCAGCGGACCCGCTGGCGCGTCTCGCGGTAGCTGATCGAGCGCCACGCGCCGCGGCCGTCGCGCTCCGCCAGGAACGGACGCTCCGGCGTGCGCTCGGCCCAGAGGGCGAGACGATCCGTCAGCCGCGCGGGATAGGGGCCGAGCGCGTGTGGTGAATGCGCGTAGACCACGCCGTGCGCATCGCGGCGCACAATGGTGTCGGGGGTCAGTATCCTGGCGCGGCGGATGCGCGCGTCGCCATGCGGTGCCATCGGCGTCAGCCGCGCCGTTCCGCATCCAGCCCGCGGAACGTCCCGCCGCTCTCGGCCAGGCGCGCGAGCAGCGGCGCCGGCGCCCACCGCGCGCCGAACGCTCGCTGAAACTCGACGATGCGATCGTGGATGGTCCGGAGCCCGACGCGATCGGCGTAGAACATCGGTCCGCCCCGCCACGCCGGGAAACCGTACCCGTTGGCGTAGATGACGTCGATATCCGATGCGCGCAGGGCGATGCCTTCTTCCAGCACCCGGGCTCCCTCGTTGATCAGCGCATAGATCGAGCGCTCGACAATGTCGTGGTCGGTGAAGGCCCGCTGTGGAATGCCCGCGCTGGCGGCGGTGGTGCTGATCGGCTCGACGACATCCGGATCGGGGATCGGCGTGCGACCGTCCTCGTACCGGTACCAGCCCTGGCCGCTCTTCTGACCAAAGCGTCCCATCTCGTAGAGCTGGTCGGCCACGAGCGGCGCGCGCGTCTCGCCGCCGCGAAAGTGGCCGAGCTCCTGGCGCACCCGCCACGCGACGTCGAGCCCGGCCATGTCGTCCACGGCGAACATCCCCATCGCCATGCCGAAGCCGGTGAGCGCCCCGTCCACCTGCTGCGGGGTTGCCCCTTCCTCGACGAGAAACTGCGTTTCGTACATGTAGGGGAACATCATCCGGTTCCCGACGAATCCCGGACCGTTGCCGACCAGTACGCCGATCTTCTTCAGCCGCTTCGCCAGCGCGAACGCCGTCGCGATCACCTCCGGGCTGGTGGCTTCCCCGCGCACGATCTCGACCAGCCGCATCACGTGCGCCGGGCTGAAAAAGTGCAGCCCGACGACGGCGGCCGGCCGTGCCGTGGCGGACGCGATGGCGTCGATACTGAGCGTGGACGTATTGGTCGCGAGGACGGCACCGGGCGCCACCACCGCATCGAGCTCGCCGAAAATGCGCTGCTTGAGCGCCAGACTTTCGAAGGCGGCCTCGATCACGACCTCGGCCCCGTCGAATCCATCGCGGCCGGTTTGCGGGTGGATCCGGGCGACCCGCTCGTTGACGGCCTCCGGCGTGAGGCGTCCGCGCGTGACCGAGATCGCGTAGTTGCGCCGGATGCTGGCCGACGCCGAGTCGAGCGCGGCCTGTGCTGTGTCGTTCAGCAGGACGGTGAGTCCCGCATTGGCGCACGCCATCGCGATTCCCGCGCCCATCGTCCCGGCTCCGACGATCGCGATGCGCTCGATCGGCGCTGCCGGTGCCGTGGACGCCAGGCCTGGCGGTTTCGTGACCGCGCGCTCGGCGAAGAAGAGATGGATGAGCGCCTTGGCTTCTTCCGACCGGACGCACTCGGCCGACAGCGCGGCCTCGCGCGCTGAGCCTTCGGCGAACGGCAGCGTCGTCGCGGCCTCGATCGCGTCGATGGCGCGCAGCGCCGCGGCGCGGCGCGGCCATAGCTTCCGCGCGAGCTGCCGCGCCGACGCACACGCGGCGGCGTTCGTCTCGGGCGCGCCGAGTTTGTCCGTTCGCCCGCTTGTCTTCGGGTAGGGCCCGCCGCGCGCGGCCATTTGTTCGGCGAAGGCCACCGCGCCGGCGATCGGATCCCCCTCGACGATGGCGTCGATCAGGCCGGTGGCGAGGGCCTGCGCCGCATCGATCGCCCGGCCCGTCACGCACATCTCCAGCGCTGTCTGGACGCCGGCCAGCCGGGGGAGCCGCTGCGTGCCTTCGGCGCCGGGGATGATGCCGAGCGTGACTTCCGGCAGGCCGAGTTGGGCTGTCGCGACGGCGACCCGGAAGCTCGCGGCCATGGCCAGCTCGACCCCGCCGCCGAGCGCCGTGCCGTGAAGCGCGACGACCACCGGCTTGGCGCAGCTCTCGATTCGTCGAAAGACGCTCTTGAAGTTCGGCGCCGCCGCCGGGTCGCCCCACGCCGCCTGCTCGAGGAGATCGATGTCGGCCCCGGCCACGAACGTGCGGCCGGCGCCAGCGAGCACGACAGCGTCCACCGCGGGATCGCGATCGGCGGCTTCCACCGCGCGCGCAATCTCCTCGGCGACGAGAGTCGTCAGCGCGTTGACCGGCGGATTGTCGATGACGACGACGCTGACGCGGCCGCGCGAATGGACGGTAACCAGATTTCGCATGCTATACGGACAGCTCCCGCTCGTCCAGCGGTCGCGGACCGCGATCGGAGCTCCAGACGAAAGGTATGACATATTCTGTGGGGATGAACCCGTTCAAGAGTGACGTCGTCGGCAGCCTGCTCCGCCCGCAGTATCTGAAGGACGCGCGCGCGAGGCTCGAGCGGGGAGAGCTGGCCGCGCCGGAGTTCAAGCGCATCGAGGACCGCGCCGTGGACGAGGCGATCGCGCTGCAGGAAGCGGCGGGGCTCGATGTCGTCACCGACGGCGAACTGCGCCGTTTCGCGTTCTACGGCCATCTGGTCGAATCGCTCGAAGGGTTCGACAAGAGCGCCGGCTGGGCGATCACCTTCCGTGACGGCGAGGGGCACAAGGCGCAGCTCGAGCGCCCGGTGGTCGTCGAGAAGCTGCGGTGGCGCCGACAGATGAGCGTCGAGGAATTCACCTACCTTCGCGGCCGCACGAAGAAAACCGTCAAGGTCACGCTGCTCAGCGCGCAACAGGCCGCAGCCTACTACGATCCCGACAAGTCTCGTGGCGCGTATGCCACGCTCGATGCCTACCTTGCCGACCTGGTGGATTTCACCCGGCGGGAGATCGCCGAGCTCGAGCGGCTCGGCTGCCGGTACGTCCAGATCGACGCGCCGCAGTACGCCGGCCTGCTCGACGACACGATCCGCGAGGGCTACCGTGCACGCGGCAGCGACCCGGACAGGATGCTGGACGCGACCATCGAGCTGGACAATGCGATCGTCCAGGGCCACTCGGGGATGACCTTCGGTATTCACATCTGTCGCGGCAACCACAAGAGCATGTTCTACGCGTCGGGCGGATACGACCGCATCGCCGAGAAGATCTTCCGCCGGGCCAGCTTCGACCGCTTCCTGCTGGAATACGACGACGCCCGGTCGGGCACCTTCGATCCGCTCAGATACCTGCCGGATGGCCGCGTGGTGGTGCTGGGGCTGGTCAGCTCGAAAACCCCGGTGATGGAAACCGCGGATGTGCTGAAGGCGCGGATCGACGAAGCCTCGGCGATCGTGCCGCTCGACCGGCTGTCGCTCAGTCCGCAGTGCGGGTTCGCCTCGACCCACGAAGGCAACGCGCTGACCGAGGCCGAGCAGCGGCGGAAACTGGAGCTGGTCGGGTCGGTCGCGCGGGAGGTCTGGGGCTGATCGCAGCATTTAGAGCTGTTGGATCCGGCGCGGCACGTGCCGCTGCACGAGCGCCAGCCCGCCGAACGTGACGCACAGCGCCACCGCCATCAGGGCGAAGAACGAATGGCTGCCGCCGTAGCCGAGCGCCCATGGACCCGCATAGCCGCTCAGGACGGCGCCGGCCCGTCCGACCGAGACGGCGGTGCCGACGCCGGTCGCACGAACCGCGGTGGGGTAGACGTTGGCCGCGAGGGCAAACATGGTGGTCTGCGCCGCGTTGATCATGCCGCCGGTGAAGGCGAGCATCACGATGATCT
>JBDTSX010000356.1:0-5898 GCA_039930925.1 Acidobacteriota bacterium
TCCCGATTCGCCATGTCCGCGCAGATCGATCGCCAGTGCACCGATGCCTTCCGCCGCAAGCCGGGTGGCCAGCGGTTCCCAGTCGTGCCGCGAGGTGTGCAGCATGTGCACGAGAATGACCGCCGGGGCCTGCCGCCCGCCCGGCTCGTACCATGTTCCCGCCAGCGACACACCGTCGTCGGTCCGGAACGTGACCCGCTGGCTCGCGGCTCCCGCCGGCGCGCTCAGGAAGACGATCGCGAGCAGCGCGAGCAGGACCGCAGCAGGGCCGGAGGTCGCAGCCCCAGCCAGGCCGCCGCTGGTGCGGGGCCCGCGCGCACGACGCCCTCCCCGATGCCCGCAGCGCTGCTTCATCGTCCGGGTCACGCAGTCCCGGCAACGGCGGCCAGGTAATCCTTCACGGCGCGATCGAGCCCCACGTACAACGCGTGGGCAATCAGGGCGTGCCCGATCGAGACCTCGTCGAGGTGCGAGAGCTGACGGAAGCCGACGAGGTTCTCGAGATCGAGATCGTGACCGGCGTTGACGCCGACTCCAAGCGAGTGGGCGAGATCGGCCGCGGCACGGTAAGCACCGAGGCTGGCGCCGAGCGCCGCGCCGCCCGCCTGATACGCGCGCGCGAACGGCTCCGTGTACAGCTCCACGCGAGCCGCCCCGAGCGAGGCGGCCCACTTGACGGCCTCGTCGTCGGGATCGATGAACAGGCTGACGCGTATGCCGAGCGCCTGGAGACCCCGGACGACCGGCTCGAGATCGCCGGACGGCGTATCGGCAGGCCAGCCCGCCTGGCTGGTGATTTCGCCCGGTCGGACCGGCACGAGTGTGCACTGATGCGGCCGGACGCTTTCAACGAGGGCGATCAGGTCGGTCCGGGGATCCCCCTCGATGTTGAATTCAACCTCCGCGCGCATCGGGGCCAGGTAGGCGGCGATCGCCCGGACGTCCGCGGACGTGATATGCCGCTCGTCGGCGCGGGGATGCACGGTGATACCGCGCGCACCCGCGGCGACGATCACCTGCACCGCCTCCACCACCGACGGCACCGATCCGCCGCGTGAATTGCGGAGCGTCGCGATCTTGTTGACGTTGACGCTCAACCGCGCGGGCATCTCAGGCGGCCCTCATCCGAGGTGTTCCTTCATGGCGGCGGCAATCTCCGCGGCCCACTTCTGGATTTCCACCTGATCCTTCCCCTCGATCATGATCCGCACCAGCGGTTCGGTGCCGGAGTACCGAACCAGGAGGCGGCCTTCACCCGCGAGCCGCTGCTCGATGCCAGCCATCACCGCCGCGATCGGCGGCACTGACGCGAGGTCGGTCCGGTTACGGACGCGGACGTTGACGAGGATCTGTGGATAGCTGACCAGTTCTGCGGCGAGATCGGCAAGCTCGCGGCCGGTCTCGGCCATCACGCGCAGAACGCTCAACGCGGTCACGATGCCGTCGCCGGTATAGAGGTGGTCCGAGAAGATGACATGGCCGGACTGCTCGCCGCCGAGCGACAGGTCGCGCGCGATCATCTCCTCCATCACGTACTTGTCGCCGACGCCGCAGCGCACGAGATCGATCCCCCCCTCGCGCAGCGCGATCTCGAGGCCGATGTTGCTCATCACGGTCGCGACGATGGTGTCGCTCTTGAGCTGTTTCTTGGCCTTCATGTGCCGCGCGCACATCAGGAGCACGGCGTCCCCATCCACCACGCGTCCGGCGGCATCCACGAAGATCGCGCGATCGCCGTCGCCATCGAACGCCACGCCGAGCCGGCATCCCTCCTTCACCACCGCCGCGGCAAGCTGCTCGGGATGGGTCGACCCGCAATCGAGGTTGATGTTGCGACCGTCCGGCGAGGCGCTGAGGACGACGGTATCGAATCCGAGCTCGCGGAAGAGGCGCGGCGCGACCGTGGTCGTAGCGCCATTGGCCGTGTCGATCGCAATCCTGAGCGCCCCGGGGAGCTGCGGCTCCGGCAGCGCCAGGCGCGCGTGGGCAAGATAGGCGTCGATCACGTCGGTGCGATCGACCGGCAGATCGGCCGGCCCGGAGACGCTCCAGCTCTGGTCGTGAATGATGTTTTCGACTTCGCGCTCCAGCGACTCGCTGAACTTCTGTCCGGTCCCGGAGAACACCTTGATGCCGTTGTCCTCGAACGGATTGTGTGACGCCGAGATGACCAGCCCCGCGTCGAAGCTCATCGCGCGCGTGATGTAGGCGACCGCCGGAGTCGGGATCACGCCGGCCGAGGTGATCTCCGCACCAGCCGAATGGATCCCGCGCGCCAGTTCGCGCTCGATCCACTCGCCGGACTCACGCGTGTCCCGGCCGACCAGGAAGCGCAGCGGGCGGTTCCCGCCGCCCTCGGGCTGACGCATCGCGCGGACGAGCGCGCCGCCGAGCCGGGCGACTGTCTCGTGGTCGAGCGGGTAGTCCCCCGCCCTTCCGCGCACACCATCAGTACCGAACAATTTTTGAGACATGGAATCCAATATCCGAACCGACGGGGTCAACGCAGAATGGCGGACAAGTGGGCCGGGCGTCCGCAGCTCAACCGCGTCGGGGACGCGCTGACGTGTTCCCCGGCCAGTTACTTGATCGTTACATCGACCACGGCCGGTTCAATCGAGCTGACGCCAAAGGTCGGAGACGGATCCACCTGGACTCGGAGATTGTACCGGCCCGGCCCCAGACCGGCAAGGTCCACGAAGGCGTCGATGGTCCCCGCCTGGAGGTCGGACACCGCCTCCCGCCGGCCGCGAACGGTGATCTTGGACAACGTCGGGGTGACCTGGGCACTGAGGCCGGTGGCGAGGTTGCGCCATCGGACCGGCACGCCGGTCAACTCTCTGGGGACCGGTGCGAGGAGCACTTCGACGCTGACCGTGGCGCTCTGCGGCTGGACGAGGCGGACCGCCGAGTCGGTGATGCCGACCGTCACGACGTCCTGGACGCGGACGCGGCTGCCTTCGACCTCCACCGGCTCGGTGGTGGCCTCGGTCAACAGCTTGAGACGGCTTTCCGGACCAGCGACCTCCACCGTCGGGGGCTCGACGGTCACGCGGCCGGTGACAAATCCTGGCGCCGGTTCACCGTCGAGCACCGGCTTGATCGCCACGGTCCGGCGCCCTGACTTCTCGAGATCCAGCGCGAGGGTGCCGGGCACGATCAGCGCGACTTCGACGCCGTAGGGAGTGCGCACGTCCTCCCTGCGCATGTGGAACAGCCGGGACCCTGGGCGCGCGGAGGCCAGGTTGAGCAGCGCGACGATCTCGCGGGGCTCGATCCGTCCGAGCAGCGCCGATGAGCCGCGCAGCCGGACGTCCACGGTGGTCGGCGGATCGCCGACGATCTCGAGCTCGGACGGAATGTTCCGGAACTCCAGCGGCACGCGCATGCTGCGCTCCACGACATGATCGCCGGCCACGGTCAGCCAGAGCAGGGTCGCCAGGGCGACCGAGAGCAGCTTGAGCCACGGATGCCTGAAGGGGTTGTAGGCCACGGGTTACACGTCGTAGGCGCGCGCGCCCACATTCCGGCCGGTCGAGCGGCGCAGCACGACCAGCGGACGGAGCCGGTCGCGCAGTTGATCCGGAGTCAGGCCGCGTTCGATCTTGCCGTCGAGCGCGATGGCGATCTGACCCGTTTCCTCCGACACCACGACCGCGACCGCGTCATTCTCTTCGGTCAATCCGATCGCGGCGCGATGGCGCGTGCCGAGCTCGCGGCTGATGCGCGGGTTGGTCGTGAGCGGGAGGAAGCAGGCGGCGGCCGCGACGCGGTTGTCCTGCAGGATCACCGCCCCGTCATGGAGCGCCGACTTCGGGGTGAAAATCGTCACGAGCAGATCGTAGGTCAGCGTCGCGTCGATCGGAATGCCGCTCTCGATGTAATTGCGCAGGCCGATCTCGCGCTCGACCGCCACAATCGCCCCCACCCGCTGCGCCGACAACATGGTCGCGGCGACGACAATTTCTTCGATCGTCCCGTCCGCCGCCTCCTGCCGGTTCAGATAGCGGAAGAACGGCGCCTGGCCGAAGTGCGCCAGCGCCCGGCGGATGTCGGACTGGAAAATCACGATCGCGGCAAATGCCACGTACAGCAGCATGTTCCGGATCATCCAGTTGACCGTCTGCAGCGGGGCAAGGCGGGAGACGTAGAACAGCAGCACGATCAGCAGCGACCCCGCGCCCATCTGCACCGCACGGGTGCCCCTGATCAGCTTGAGGAACTCGTAGATCAGGAAGGAGACGATCGCGATGTCGACGACGTCCGCCCAGCCCACGGCGGGTCGGCGCAGGAAGCTGTCGAGGAACTCCACCATGCCGGTCTAGCTTATCTGAGCGCTTGGGCTGCTGGCTATGGCATCGAATAGGAGCGGAAGGGGCGGTAGTGTCCGGCTTCAGCGGCCCAACCGCTTGTCCTTCCGGGAGGCGGAAGCCACCGCGTCAAACAATGGACTGCTGGAGCTTCCCATGGACTGCTGGATCTTCCGCCTTTCAGGCGGAAGATCCGCTTGAGCCGATTGCCACAACCATCTGGATCTGTTTGCACGCCGTGACCGGCGGAAAAGACACGGCCCCCGCACCAACTCACCGCGCGTCGAGAATCCTGTCGATCACCCTCACCACGTCCACCATCTGCGCCACACCGTGCACGCGCACGATGTGCGCGCCCAGCAGCACGCTGGCGGCGACGGCGGCTGCGGTGCCCCACTCGCGCTCGTCTGGCGGCTTGTCGCCGATGGCCGTCTTCAGGAACGACTTGCGTGACGGACCCGCGAGGACGGGACGGTCGAGCCCGGCGAGGGCGTCGAGGTGGGCTAGCGCCTGATACGAGTGCACGGCGCGCTTGGCGAAGCCAATGCCAGGGTCGATGATGATCGCCTCCCGCGCGACCCCGGCATCGACCGCCCGCCCGATTGCCTGGGTCAGCTCGGCCCCGATCTCCGCTGGTGCATCGGCATAGTCCGCTTCCCGGTACATCTCGCGTGAACGACCGCGGTTGTGCATCAGGACAACGGCCGCGCCAATCGCCGCGACGGTCCGGCCGAGCTCGGGATCGAACCGCAGGCCGCTGATGTCGTTGACGATCACCGCCCCACGGGCCACCGCCTCGCGCGCAACGACCGCCTTGTAGGTGTCGATCGACACGGTCGCGTCCGCCCCCGCGAGCCCCTCAACGACCGGCAGCACCCGCCGGAGCTCTTCCTCAGCAGGCAGCGCGTCCGCGCCGGGGCGCGTGGATTCCCCCCCGATGTCGACGATGTCGGCACCCTCCGCCACCATCCGGAGGCCATCTTCAATCGCCCGCCCGGGATCGAACCGGATCCCTCCGTCGGCAAACGAATCAGGAGTGACGTTGATGATCCCCATCACCAGCGTCCGCGCGCCGAGCAGCAGCGGCGGACGCCCGGGAAGGGGTATGGAGTAGTGCCGGCGGGTCAACATGAAAAGGGCCACGAAGAGTGTATCTCCGTGGCCCTGATTGAGAGCGGCGATGGTCCGGATGAAGCCGGACGCTCCAAGTCTTACTCTTGCGGCAGCGGCTTGTTGAGCGGCGGCAGCGGCGGCACCATCGACGGGCGCTCCTTCACCGGACGCTTCGACCCGTCGTCGGTCTGCGAGACGATGTTGCGCGGCGTATGCTCTTCGAGCGCCTCGCCGGCGAGGATGCGCCGGACCTGCTCGGCGTCGAGCACCTCGCGCGCCAGCAACTCCTGCGCGATCAGGAGCAGCGCCGGCTTGTTCTCTTCGAGCACCGTGCGGGCGCGCTCGTAGTTGGAGGTGACGAACCGCTTGATCTCGTGGTCGATGCGGATCGCCGTGTCCTCGCTGTAGTCCTGGTGCTGCGCGATCTCGCGGCCGAGGAAGATCTGCTCTTCCTTCTTGCCGAAGGTCAGCGGCC
>JBDTSX010000357.1:0-5898 GCA_039930925.1 Acidobacteriota bacterium
CGCCGGCTGGACTGCCCACTGTCTCGAGCAGTACGCCAACAACCGCTTGATCCGGCCGCGCACCGAATACATCGGCCCCGAGTATCCGCAGACGTTCCTCCCGCTCGACCAGCGCTAGACTGCCGCCGCGGACCTCGTCACGCGTCCGGCGGTCGCCGCCCGAATCCTGCAGCCGCGCACCCTAACGCCGGTATAATCAACAGTTACCGGCCCATGGATCAGCGTTTCATCCGCAATTTCTCGGTCATCGCGCACATCGACCACGGCAAATCCACGCTCGCAGACCGCTTTCTGGAAGTGACCGGAGCGCTGCAGCCCCGCGAGATGGAAGCGCAGGTGCTCGACAGCATGGACCTCGAGCGTGAGCGCGGTATCACCATCAAGGCACATGCTGTCCGGCTGACCTACCAGGCGGATGACGGGAACGATTACATCCTGAACCTGATCGACACACCGGGGCACGTGGATTTCTCGTACGAAGTCACGCGCTCGCTGGCCGCCTGTGAAGGGGCGCTGCTTCTGGTGGACGCCTCGCAAGGGGTGGAAGCCCAGACGCTGGCCAACGCCTACCTGGCGGTCGACAACGGGCTCGAGATCATTCCGGTCGTCAACAAGATCGACCTGCCCGGTGCGCAGCCCGACGAGGCCAAGCGGCAGATCGAGGAGATCGTCGGCCTGGATTCGAGCGGCGCGATTCTCGCCAGCGCCAAAGAGGGGACCGGCGTCCACGAGATCCTCGAGGCGATCGTGCATCGGCTGCCATCGCCGGTCGGCGACCCGGACGCGCCGCTCAAGGCGTTGATTTTCGACTCCTGGTACGACGCCTACCGCGGGGTGATCATCCTGACGCGGGTGATCGACGGCGTGATCCGGGCGGGCATGAAGATCCGCCTGATGGCCAAGGGGCAGGAATACGACGTCGATCAGGTCGGCGTGTTCTCGCCGAAACCGACCGTCGCCCAGGAGCTCGGAGTGGGGGAGGTCGGCTTCATCTTCGCCGGCATCAAGACGGTGGCGGACGCGCAGATTGGCGACACCATCACCGAGGCGAACCGCCGGACCGCCGAAGCGTATCCCGGCTTCAAGGTCAGCAAGCCGATGGTGTTCGCCGGGTTATATCCGGTCGAAGGCAGCGAGTATCCGCAGCTGCGCGACGCGCTCGAAAAGCTGCGGCTGAACGATGCGTCGTTCTTCTGGGAGCCGGAGACCTCGGCGGCGCTCGGGTTCGGCTTCCGGTGCGGCTTCCTCGGGCTGCTGCACATGGAGATCGTCCAGGAGCGGCTCGAGCGCGAGTTCGGCATGGATCTCGTCACGACCGCCCCGGGGGTTCTCTACCGGGTGACGACGACGGACGGGGTAGTGCAGGAAATCGACAGCCCGTCCAAGCTGCCCGACACCAGCCGCATCGACAAGATCGAGGAGCCGATCATCACCGCGATGATGCTGACCCCCTCGGAGCACGTCGGATCGATCCTGCAGTTGTGCCAGGAGAAGCGCGGCGTCCAGAAATCGATCGAGTATCTCGCCGCGGACCGCGTCCTCGTCACCTACGAGCTGCCGTTCAACGAGGTGGTGATGGATTTCTACGACCGGCTCAAGACGATTTCCCGCGGCTACGCGTCGCTCGACTATCACGTCACCGGCTTCCAGGAAGCGCCGCTCGTGAAGCTCGACATTCTCGTGAACGAGGAGCCGGTCGACGCGCTCTCGAGCATCGTGCACCGCGACACCGCCTACCAGCGCGGCCGGGCGCTCGCGGCGAAGATGCGCGAGCTGATTCCGCGGCAGATGTTCGAGATCGCGATCCAGGCGGCGATCGGCAGCCGGATCATCGCGCGTGAGTCGGTCAAGGCGCTCCGCAAGAACGTGCTCGCCAAGTGCTATGGCGGCGACATCTCGCGCAAGCGCAAGCTGCTCGAGAAGCAGAAGGAAGGCAAGAAGCGCATGAAGCGCGTCGGCCGCGTCGAGATCCCGCAGGAAGCGTTTCTCGCCGTACTCAAGGTCGGGACGGAGTCCTGATGACCTCAACCGCATTCCACAAGTCCACGATTCGAGAGTACTTCGAGTCGATTGTCATCGCCGTGATCCTGGCGCTGTTCGTGCGCACCTGGGTCGTCCAGGCCTTCAAGATTCCGACCGGATCGATGGAGAACAACCTGCTCATCGGCGACCACCTGCTCGTCAACAAGTTCGTCTTCGGCCCGGCAACCGGGCCGATCGAGCGGAAGCTGCTGCCCGAGCGGGATCCGCGCCGCGGCGACGTGGTGGTCTTCAAGTATCCCGACGAGCCGGAGCGGGACTTCATCAAACGGGTGATCGGTCTGCCGGGGGAGACCCTCGAGCTGAAAAGCAAGAAGGTCTACATCAACGGCCAGCCGCTCGACGAGCCCTACGTCCACTTCCTCGAGCCGGCCTCGCAGTCGCAGGAGGTGACGTCGTTCGACGTGCGCGAGCGGTACGGGCCGGTCCGTGTGCCCGAAGGGCAATACTTCGTGATGGGCGACAATCGCGACAACTCGCAGGACAGCCGCTACTGGGGTTTCCTGCCGCGGCATTACATCAAGGGCCGCGCGTTGATGATCTACTGGTCCTACGAGTCAGGCCGGGAGGACTATCTCGACGAGGGCGTCGGCGCGACGGCCAAGCGCCTCTTCTCCGTGGTCACGCACTTCTTCACGAAGACGCGCTGGGAACGGCTGTTCCACCAGATTCACTGAACTGACGCCGCGAGGGAGGGACACATGGTCCGGAAGGTGATGAATCTCGCGGTCTTTCTGCTCATCGCGAACGCGGTCTATCAGATTTCGCCGGTCATCGTGCACCACTTCCAGTTCAAGGATTCGCTCAACGAACTGGCGCTGTTTTCGTCGAAGCTCACCGACGCCGAGGTGGTTGAGCGCACGATGGCGCTGGCGCAGGAAAACCAGATTCCCCTGATGCGCCAGTTCGTCCAGGTCAGGCACGACAAGGGCACGATCTATATCGACGCCACCTACGTCGAGCTGTTGCGCTACCTGCCCGGTCTCGACTATCCCTGGCAGTTCGACGCGGGGGCGAAGCAGTTCGACGGCAGCCTCGGCACGCTCCGCTAGCCTTCGTCGATTCGAGCGGCCGACTCCGCCTGCCGCTGGCGCGGGAGCAGGACGCGTTCTTCGGGCTGGTCCTGCTCGCGGATGAACTCGAGCGCCTGGTAGAGCGTCTGGATCGAGGATTCGAGGGTCCCCTCGACGGTGCGCCGGCGCAGCCGCAGTTCGGTGATGTCGCGGTCGATCTCGTCGCGCCGCAACTGCGACTTCTGGACCAGCAGGTCGGCGCGCCCCTGCGCCTCGCGGATGATCATCTTGGCCTCGTTCTGGGCCGCCGCCTTCACTTCGTCCGACAGCCGCTGCGCGGTCAAGAGGGTGTTCCGGAGGTTGACCTCCCGATCGCGGTGATCGTTCAGCGCCGCCTCGGTGCGCGCCAGATCCTGGCGGAGGCGATCGATTTCCCGGAGCGCGTGCTCGTAGTCGTCCGCCGCTTCGGTCAGAAACGCAACCACCTCGGTCCGATCGAAGCCGCGCATGCCGACCCGGAAGTGCGGCTGCCGCAGGTCGAGCGGCGCGATGCGCATGACGCGCTCGGCGGGAAGCGAGCCGGCATGGGCCGCGGATGTCGAGGCCGGGGCCTCCAGCGTTGCCGCGGGGGCCGCGGGTGGCGTGGCGTCGGGGTCGATCATGATCCGTCTCCTCTGGCGGAGCCGAGCTCCGCTCGACGACGGCGTCCGACGGACTATCCTTCGGCCGGACGCGTGCGGGTTCCGAAGATCGCGGTGCCGACGCGCACCAGGGTCGCCCCTTCCTCGATGGCCGCCTCGAAGTCGTGGCTCATGCCCATCGACAGGTGGCTCAGGGCGTCCGGCGGCACGCCTGCCGCCAGCCACTCGTCACGAAGGTGACGGAGGCGCGTGAACCAGGGCCGGGTCTGCTCCTGGTCCTCGTTCCACGGCGGAATCAGCATCAGCCCCGCTACTCGCACGGCCCGTGCCTCGAGGGCGGCGTCGAGGATCCTGCGGGCCTCGTCGGCGCCGGCGCCGAACTTGGTCGTTTCCCCGGCAAGATCGACCTGCACGAGCACCTGCGGCGATGCGCCCTGATCCACCGCCGCGGCGTCGAGCTTCTGCAGCAGATCGATTGAGTCCACCGAGTGGATCCAGGCGAAGGGCGCCGCGGTCTTTCGGGCCTTGTTCGACTGCAGGTGGCCGATCAAGTGCCATCTGATCCCCATGTCGGCTGTTCCCGCGATCTTCTGCAGGGCCTCCTGGACTTTGTTCTCGCCGAAATCGCGTTGGCCGGCGGCCCACGCGGCGCGCACATGATCGGCGCTGAAGGTTTTGGAGACGGCGATGAGCGTGACGTCCGAGGGATCCCGGCCGGCGCGGCGGGCGGCCGCGTCGATCCGGGACCTTACCGTTTCGAGGTTGGCGGCAATGGAATCCAGCGTCACTCTCGCACGGATTACTTGATGTAGGACTTCAGCATGTCGAAGTTCGTCTGCGCTTCCTTGGCATTCGGCCCGGTCGGTGCCATCTTGACGTAGATCTCGAACTCCTTCGCGGCCTCGGGCAGCTTGCCGAGGTTCAGGTCGACGCGGCCGAGCATGAAGTGCGATTCCGCGTGATTCGGATTGGCGGCGACCGCCGCGGCGAAGTGCTCCTGCGCCTTCGGGAAGTCGTTGGCGTTCCACGCGATGACGCCCTGGTTGTATCGGATCTCCGCGCTGCCCCCGCCGGCGGCGCCGCCGGTCGCGCGCTTCCCCGCCTCGGCGCTCATCGCCTGCGCCTCGGTGAACTTCTTCTGGTCGTTGTAAATGGTCGCGAGGCCGTTGTAGGCATCGGCCGAGTTCGGATCCAGCTCGATCGCCTTCTTATACGCGAGCTCGGACGCCGCGTAGTCCTTCTTCGAGGCCTGCACCTGCCCGATGTTGATATAGCACTCGGTGCAGTTCGGTACTTCCTTGATGACCTCGTTGAACTTCACGACCGCTTCGTCGAACTTGCCCGCGTTGCTGAGCGCCGCCCCCTCGGCGAACGCCGCCTTGACCGCGGCTCGCCTGGCCTCCACCTTCGCGGCGTCTTCCTTCGACAGCGCCGCCCCGTCGCCGCTCCCTGGCCTCAGCTCGAAGTTGGCTTCGGCCATGTCGAGTCCGATGTGGACGTTGCGCGACTGCTTCAAGGCGCCCTTCTCGACCACGATCACGTAATTGCCCGGGGGCAGGCCGATCTGCATGTACTCCCCTTTTTTGTTGGTCTTCAGGGAGAACTTGGTGTTGTTGTCGGACTGCGACAGATTGACCGTGGCCCCCTCCACCGGCTTGTTCTCCGCATCGACCACCTTGCCTTTCACCTGGCCGGTCTGTGCGGACGCGGTCGCCGCGAGGCCGGCCAGTCCGACCACGATGGCGCAAATCGCAAGCGACCGGCCGATGATGTGTGTGCTCGCCATGTGAGACCCCTCCGTCAACGCTGTACAAGGAACGGTAAACCGCACTCGGTTACGACTGTAGTCTATCACCGGGCTCAAGGTATGGACGGGCCGGCCGAGGCTGGCACGGCCGCAGCCCCGGGCGCCGTTCACTCAGCAAAAAACCGCTCGATATCGTCGAGATCGAACGTGACTGGCGCCGGCGGGAGCGAGGCCAGGAACCGGCGGCCATACGCCATGCTCCGGAGGCGCGGATCCAATACCGCGAGCACGCCGCGGTCCTGCCGGTGCCGGAGCAGCCGCCCCAGCCCCTGCTGCAGCGCGAGAATCGCCAGCGGGATCTGGTACTCGCCGAAGGCCGAGCCGCCGCGAGCGGCGATGGCGTCGATCCGCGCCGAGGTGATCGGGTCGCCCGGGGAGGCGAACGGCAGCTTGTCGA